>JADZFI010000222.1 GCA_020850025.1 Saprospiraceae bacterium | reverse complement strand
TTGTTGCAGCAAAAACCGGACGGCAGTTTCCAGAAATACCCGGATGTAGGGGCGGCCTTTTACGATGATTCCCGCTTTGCCCTGTCGAACGGCTACTACATTGCCGTGATGTTGCAGCCCGGAGAGAACAAATTCTGGGCAAAGGCTTCCAACAAGGTAGGATCCATGTACCTGGGCCTGAGTCTGCATACACCGGATCAGTTTGCCTTGAAAAGTCGCCAAAACGTGCTGCTCTTCGGGCTCTTCCTGGGGGCCATGCTGGTCTCCATGGTATTTGCCTTGCAACTGTTCTTCATGTATCGGGATAAGTTGTACCTGTACTACCTGGCGTACGTGGTAGTGGTATTATTGCGTGAGGCGTACAACTATTCGGCGGTGATTGACCTGTTCCCGGCCATGCAGCGCCACGGCATTTCTTTCCTGATGGTGGCTACCTACGGGATGTTTTACCGGTATTTTATCCGATTATGGGAAATTGATCCCTGGCTGGACCGGGTGACCAAGTGGTATCTGGGCGCCATGGTAGTGCTCACCGTTGTTTTCACCTTGTTGGTGAAGTACGAGCAGGGGCCGCTCATGCAGGTGATTTTTACGGCAGCCATGCTGTCCATTCTGGTGATCACACTGATTTCGGTGATCGTCATCATCAGGAATTTCCGCACCAGCGTGCGGGCGCGTATTGTGGTGTTTGCCTTCATGCCCCTGGCCCTGGCATTCATCATCAACCTGTTGCGCAACATCAATGTGGTGCCGAATTACCCCTTCATTCAATATGCAGTGATGTGGGGCTTTATTCTGGAGGCCATCATTTTCTCCATTGCCTTCATTCGCTGGCACGGGTATCTGGATCAGGACCGTAGTATTCTGCAACTTAAACTGGCCATGGAGCAACAGGAAAAACTGCTGGCGGTGCAAGCGGCCGAGCAAAAGGTGAAGGACCGCATTGCCCGCGATTTGCACGATGACATCGCTGCTTCCATGTCGGGCATCAGGATATTGAGTAAAGTGGCGCACCAGCAGTTTGCCAGCAAAGTGCCAGATGCGGCGCCACTGCTGGAGCAGATCAGCAAAAGCGCTCAAAGCACCCTGGAAAGCATTTCCGACCTGATCTGGGCTGTAAAACCCCACCCGGACTACCTTAATGACATGGCCGACCGTATGCGCGAGTATGCGCAGAAATTCCTGGATGCACGGGATATTGATTATCATCTCAACATACCGCGCAATCTGCCGGTGATGGAAATGGACATCGAGGCACGGCGGAATGCCTATCTTATATTTAAGGAGGCCATCAACAATGCCATGAAGCACAGCGAGTGTACCCGCATGGAAATCAGCCTCCTGGCCGATCGTGAAAAAATGACCCTGCTGGTAGCAGACAACGGCATCGGTTTCAATGTGCCGGAAAAACTCAGCTCAGGCGTTGGCCTGGGCAGTATGCAAAAACGTGCCAATGATATTGGTGGCGAGCTCAAAATCAGCTCCCAGCCGGGGGAAGGCACCAAGGTTGCGTTCTCCCTACCTGTGAAATAAGGCACGAAGGACTATGGACTGTTGGACAATGGACTTCGGCTAAGGGTAAATGGTCATCTCATACTAACCGAGCCGAAGTCCATCGTCCATTGTCTAACAGTCCATAGTCCCTTTTGTCACGCGTCCTTCGGGCCTTCATCTTTAGATACATAGTCCTTGGCTTTTTGCCAGAAGTCTTTGCCTTCGGCGGCCAGGTCGCTGGCTTCTTCTTTGATTTCGCCTACAATTTCCTTGGCTTTGTCGCTCAGGAAGCCCATGGCGCCGCCTTCGTGCGCTTCAATTTTGGCTTTGGCTGCCTGAGCTTCTGCCATTTTTTCGGCGGCTTCTGCTTTGGCTTCAGCGGCCATGGCTTCGGCTTTCTCGCTCAGTTCGTTAAACTTTTCTGAAGCGGCTTCTTTCAATTCGCCCAGTTTGTGGGCAGCAGCAGCTGCGGCTACTTCAGCGGCCTCACTGGCTTTGTCTAGGGTTTCTTTTGCGGTGTCGGATGCTTTTTTCCAGAAATCTTCCATGGTTGAAAAAATTTAGAAGGTTGATGGGAAGGTTGTTTTGGGCTTATTGAAATGGAAAATGGCCTAAAGGTTCGGTAAACCTTTAGGCCATAAATATACGTAAAATTCTTTAAATCAGGAACGCTCTTCCCAAACTTGTGCGAGGTGCACGATGGTTTCGGCGGCTTTGTTCATATCCTGCACTGAAACCCACTCTTGTTTGGAGTGAAATGCGTGCTCTCCGGCGAACAGATTGGGGCAGGGCAGGCCCATGAACGACAGGCGGGAACCATCCGTTCCGCCGCGTATGCTGCTTTGGAGCGGGTTGGGGAAGCCTGCGCGCTTGAGCGCTTCAAGGGCGTTGTCTACCACCTGTGGGTGGCGCTTGAGCACCTTGCCCATGTTCCGGTATTGCTCGCTGATTTTCACTTCCGCACGACTGTTGGGGAATGGTTTCAGCACACTGTCCACAATTTTCTGGATGGTTTTGGCATGGCGTTTCAGCCCGCCTTCCGTGAAATCGCGGATGATCAGTTTGATGGTCGCTTTTTCCAGGTTGCCTTCAATGTGCACCGGATGGATAAATCCTTCACGACCCTCGGTGTGTTCCGGACTGAGTTTGTCGGGGAACTTGGCTACGATGCGGGAGGCAATTTTCAGCGCGTTTTCCATTTTACCCTTGGCAAAGCCCGGGTGAGCGGAAACGCCATGTACTGTAATCACCGCGCCATCTGCACTGAAAGTTTCATTTTCAATGCTGCCGGCGGTTTCGCCGTCAATGGTGTAGCCGTATTTGGCTCCCAGCTTCTTCATGTCCACCTTATCCACTCCGCGGCCAATTTCCTCATCCGGCGTAAACAGGATGCGGATTTTGCCGTGTTTGATCTTCGCATCGGTCATCAGGATGTTGGCGGCGCTCATGATGGCTGCCACACCGGCTTTGTTATCAGCGCCGAGCAGGGTAGTACCGCTGGCCGTGATGATATCGTTGCCGATCTGATCCTTCAGATCCGGATGCTCGTTCATGCGGATGACCACCGATTTATCGTCCGGAAGCACCAGATCCTGCCCTTTGTAATTGGCGTGGATCATGGGCTTTACGCCTTCGCCGGAGCAATCCGGGGAAGTGTCCATGTGCGAGCAAAAGCAGATGACCGGTACTTTTTTGTCGGTATTGGCCGGAATGGTGGCATACACATAGCCGTGTTCGTCCAGATGCGCATCAGAGATGCCCATATCCAGCAATTCCTTTACCAGCACTTTGCCCAGGTTTTTCTGTTTTTCAGTACTTGGGCAAGTCGGGCTGTCGGGATCGCTTTGGGTATCTATGGTGACGTAATGGAGGAACCGTTCTTTAGCGGTATGCTTCATACCCATTATCCTTTCGCTTTAGCGGCGTCAACCACCGCTTTGAAAGTATTGGGGTGGTTCAGCGCCAGGTCAGCCAGGGCTTTACGGTTCAGGCCGATACCTTTCTGGCCGAGTTGGTGGATGAATGTGCTGTAGTTGAGGCCCATCGGACGCACAGCGGCGTTGATACGGGCGATCCAAAGACGGCGGTAGGTGCGCTTTTTGAACTTGCGGTCGCGGAAGGCATACTGCCAGCCTTTTTCCAGCGTGTTCTTGGCAACGGTGTAAACTTTGGAGCGGGCGCCGAAGAAGCCGCGTGCGGCTAGCATGATTTTTTTCCGGCGGGCGCGACTGGCCGGGTTGTTGGTTGCTCTAGGCATGTGTGTGATTTTCTAGTGCGACACCGGGATTGAAAGTTTCAATACTTTAAACCAGTGTCCTCGTTAAAAAATGTGTTTCGGTTCGGATTTGTTCAGCGTACAACAAATACCGAATTAAATGGCGAGCAATCGCTCGATGCGTGCGTGTTCGCTGCGGTCAACTACTACACCATTGCGCAGGTGGCGCTTGGCTTTGGTCGACTTCTTGCGCATCAAGTGACGCATGCGTGCGCGGTTGCGCTTGACTTTCCCCTTGCCAGTCACCGAGAAACGCTTTTTGGCGCTGGAGTGGGTTTTCATTTTAGGCATGTCGAAAAATGTTTTAAAAAACGGAGCGCAAAGGTACGATCATTCGGGAAAGTGCCAAATGAATCGACGAAAATTGTTGGTGGTCTTTCCGAAAGACCTCGGCAGAGGTCCAACGTTTGTAGCAATTGCAACGCGAATCGTATTCCAGACCTCGGCAGAGGTCTAACATTCACAGCAAGGTTGTACCTCTACCGAGGTCTGTCAGGCAATTCCATAAACGAAACATGAGCCACTCCGAAATTCGGGATGACTCATGTTTATGTTATTCTGCAAAGTACAGGGCTGAGACTTTGTGAGAAATCCCAACGCTTTTCTTACTCCTCGCCTCCTGGTTTTTTCTTTCCGCCTTTCTTGGGCGAGAGAATAACGTGCATACGCTTGCCTTCCAGGCGTGGAAGCTGATCGGCGCTGCCGAAATCTTCCAGTTCTTTCATAAAGCGGAGCAGGAGCAGTTCGCCGCGTTCCTTGAACACGATGGCACGGCCGCGGAACTGAACGTAAGCCTTGACTTTATTGCCTTCCGAGAGGAAGTTTTTGGCATGGCGCAGTTTGAACTCGAAATCGTGTTCGCCGGTTTCCGGACCAAAACGGATTTCCTTGAGTTCTACCTTGACGGCATTTGCCTTCAACTCTTTTTCGCGTTTTTTCTTCTGGTAGAGGAATTTATTGTAGTCCACAATGCGCACTACCGGAGGCGTGGCATTAGGGGTGATTTCTACCAGATCGAGGCCGGCTTCTTCCGCCCAGCGCAAAAGCCGTGCAGTTGGATAAATACCGGACTCCACCGCTTGACCAACGGCTTCGCTGATCTCTTCGAGGTTATCGCCAATCAGACGCACCTCGGTAGCACGGATGAATTGGTTGATGTTGTGTTCGGGACCGCGTTGACCGCGGTTGAAAGGACGGGGGCCGCCTGGACCGCCACCTGGGCGGGGAGGGCCGCCTGGGCGCGGAGGCCCGGAGCTGCCTGGAGGTTTAGGCTTGTAAGGTTTGAACGCCAATTATATGGTACTGTTTGGTGTAAAAAAGAATGGCTTGCAAACGTTAGGCAAGGCCATTTGGTTCAAAGACAGTTGCAAAAGTAAATATTGTTGGGAGTTTTTGGTGGAAGCAGCTCCGGAAAAATTTTTTGTTTTATTTTACACAGAATCTACCCCAACTTCTCCCTGTACCCCGGCAAATGCAAATATCCTTCTTCCTTGATCAAGGCAGTCAACCCAAACCTGGCAGCCACCTCAGCTACATCCCGCGCCTCCATACTGCCTTTTTGGTTTAATACGCCCGACAAATCAAGCAGGAAATTCTTGTGCTCCGCCAGCAGCGCCCGGGTTTCCTGCACCAAACCGGAAATCATGGCCTCCACGTCTTTGTCGGTGGCAAATTTGTCCATTAAAAAGCCGTATTCCAGGGTGTAATTGGCCTGATAACGCTCGTCGAAGCCATGCCTGCGGATGTAATCCATGGCAAGCATGGTTACCTGTTCGCGGTCGTTGGACCGACCCACGGTGGCATTATCGGCGCCAAAAATGAGTTCTTCAGCAAGGCCGCCTGCCAGGAAAACTCTGATCTTTTTGACCAGATTTTCCTTGGTTTCGTAAATCTCATGTGGAAACGTAAAGCCGGCGGCATAGCTGCTGGCCACCTTGGATTTTAGCTGCAACGGGGCAATACCGAACAAAACCACATAGGCCACCGCATGCCCCGATTCGTGCACGCTTACATTGGCCACTACATCGGCTATATTGCTCTGGCGAATCTTATCGATCCGGCCAACAAACGGAATTTCCACTACGCGACTGCCGATTTGTGCAGTAATGACTTTGGCATCGCTCTGATAATCAATGAAAAAAGAGCTTTGCCCGTCATTCAGGCACTCGAACAGAAATTTGCTCAGGTGGGTCTCCAGAATGTCGGTCACGCTGCTGAACACCGGCCTAACACCCTGCACCGGGAAAACGCCATTGCGATAGATCAGGCTGTACACATTTTCCGACACCTCGATCTTCACCCCGAACCGTTCTTCGGTCTTGAAAATGATCTTGCCCACCTCTTTGCGGATGAGCGCCTCAAAATCTCCTTTTCTCAGGCTGGGGTAAATGAGGTGGATGTTGCCGAAGCGAGCTACCTGCTCTGGACGGAAGCGCCTGGTGAGGGCGTTTTTGATGTCAACAGCAGTTATTTTTTTGGTAAAAGCATGGTAGATGTCGGCATCCACCTCGCTGTCAGACGTGTGGGTGGCCATCTGAAATGCCTCGTCCAGATTCCCGCTGATCAGAATGAGCATTTGGGAATAGTCGATAGGCTCAAACACCCTGCGCTTGCTCTTGGCTTCGATGATGATGTCGAGCATCTGCTTTTTGCTCATTTCTGCAATGTCGAGCACATCCTCCTCCAATTCCAGCATCTTCTTCAGGTTGCGGGCCTCCCAGATACCCACGGTATCCAGCATGGGATCTTCGGCAGGTTCTCCCGGCGGACGGCGGTTGCGCTGCCGCTGGTTGAACATGAAATCGGAAATGTAGTAGTCGAAGTCTTCTTTCTCGCGCTTGGCCAGCCGACCGTCGGAGAGCAGTTCCCAGAAATCGTTGAATTTGGTAACCTGCACCGGCGAACCGTCGGGCTCAATGGTGTAAAAACGCTGAATTTCATCAAACAGCACGATAGAGGGGCGGCTGTCGATCAGTCCGTTAGACTTCAGAATGGCGTTTACGCTGCTGAAATAGGTCGTCTGGTCGGTATTGCCCAGCTCCACTTCGGCAAAGCGCTCCTGGAAATCCAGGTATTGCACCATTTTGCGCACCAGATCGGTTTTGCCCACGCCGGTCATACCCCACAAGCATACGATGATGGGGCGGGTGAGCACCTCTGGCATCAGGTACCATACCTGAATGTAGTCCAGCAGGCTGTCGATGATTTCGTCAATGCCGACGAAATCTTCCTTCAGGCGAAGGCGGAGCAATTCCAGTGTTGCCCGGCGTTGCGCCAATCTTTCTTTATCCGGAGTAAACTTTGGTTCTTCCATAAAAACAGGGCAAAGAAACGAAACGTTTACACTAAAGTTCCACTTCTTAAACGGTTTGCCGGATAATCCCTACTTTTCGGCCAACTTTAGACCACCCATACAAAAGATGAAAGTAAAATTCTGCGGCGCTGCGCGCGAAGTAACCGGATCCAGTCACCTGCTGATTCTCGATAATGGTTTTAAAATTCTGCTGGACTGCGGTTTGTACCAGGGAGGCGACGATGACGGCCGGTCCGGGTCCGATAATCCTATTACAGGATTTAACGAAAAATGGCAGTTCAACCCCAGGGAAATTGATTGTCTGGTGCTGAGTCATGCGCATATCGACCATACCGGGAGGGTGCCCAAACTGGTGGCCGACGGTTTTCGCGGCAATATTTTCGCCACCCACGCCACCCGCGATCTGTGTGCGCTGATGTTGCTTGATAGCGCCAAAATTCAGGAAAGCGATGCAGAATACAACAACCGCAAGCTCCGGCAGGAGGGCGAACCGGAAAAAAAGCCGCTCTACACAATGGAGGATGTGCAGCAGGTGATGCGACAGTTTGTCAGCTACAACTACGAGCAATGGTTTCATATTCACCCGGATGTGAAAGTGATGTACCGCGATGCCGGACATATTCTTGGGAGCGCCAGCGTGACCCTCGAAATCACGGAAGGAGGCAAGACCACCCGATTTGGCTTTACAGGTGATATCGGCCGTCCCAACCGACCTATTTTGGACGATCCGCTCCCCATGCCCCAGCTGGATTACCTGATCTGTGAAAGCACTTACGGCGACCGCGAGCATGAATCAGCGCCCACGGAACATCAGCGTTTTGCAGAGATCATTCGCTATACTTGCGAGCAAAAGAAGGGCAAAGTCATCATTCCGGCCTTTTCGGTAGGGCGTACCCAGGAAATCGTGTATCTGCTTGATCAGTTGCAAAATGCAGGGGAATTGCCCAAGGTGCCGGTGTATGTAGACAGTCCGCTGTCAGTGAATGCCACGGAGGTATTCATCAACCACCCGGAGTGTTTTGATTCCGAACTGCACCGGTATATGGCAGAGGACGAGAATCCGTTTGGCTTCAACAGTCTTTTCTATATCCGGGATGTGCATGCATCCAAGGAGTTGAACCGTATCAAAAAGCCCTGCATTATTATCTCGGCTTCGGGTATGATGAATGCCGGCCGGGTGCGGCACCACTTGTTCAACAACATTGAAAATCAGCGGAATACTATCCTTATTGTGGGGTATTGCGCACCAAATACCCCAGGCGGTCAACTCCGGGCCGGAGCCAAAAGTCTTTACCTGATGGGCCAAAACCTGCAGGTGCAGGCAGATATCGAGATCATGGACTCCTTCTCCGCGCACGGCGACCGGAAGGAGATGCTGGCTTTTATTGAAAACCAGAAAAACACGGTGAAAAAAATCTGGCTGACACACGGTACGCTTGACCGTCAGGAAAAATGGCGGGAGTACTTGATGGCCAATGGTTTTGGGAATGTGGGTATCCCCAGCCTGGGCGAGGAGGAGCAATTATGAGCAGTCGAAAAAAGATCTTCAACGACCCGGTGTACGGATTTGTATCGGTCCCCAGGGGTATCCTGTTGGATCTGATTGACCATCCGTATTTCCAACGATTGCGAAGGATCCGGCAGCTGGGCTTGAGTTCATACGTATATCCGGGGGCTTTGCATACCCGGTTCCACCATGCCCTGGGCGCGCTGCACCTGATGCAGGAGGCCATTGAAACCCTGCGGCAAAAGGGTGTTGACATCAGTCCTGAAGAAGCGGAGGGGGCTTGCGCCGCTATTTTATTGCACGATATTGGGCACGGGCCCTTCTCTCATGCGCTGGAGCACTCGCTGGCTGCGATGCACCACGAAGAGCTTTCCCATTTGTTTATGGAAGCGCTAAACCGGGAGTTTAACGGGCAATTGAGCCTGGCCATCAGCATCTTCCGGGATGAGTATCCCAAGAAATTTTTGCACCAGCTGGTATCCGGGCAACTGGATATGGACCGGATGGATTACCTCAACCGCGACAGTTTTTTTACGGGCGTAAGCGAGGGCGTGATTGGGTACGACCGTATCATCAAAATGCTGGCTGTGCATGAAGGAGAGTTGGTGGTGGAGGAAAAAGGCATTTACAGCATCGAAAAGTTCCTGATTGCCCGCCGCTTGATGTATTGGCAGGTGTATCTGCACAAAACAGGAGTGGCTGCCGAGAAAATGCTGATTCACGCTTTGCGCAGGGCTCGCGAGCTGAGTCTTTCCGGGGTGGAACTGGAGGTGCCCAGACATCTGGGCTGGTTTTTGTTCCGGCAATCCGGTGATGCCGCCAGTACCGAAGAGTTATTGTCGCATTTTTCAAAGCTAGACGACAACGACCTCACGGCTGCCGTCAAATACTGGTCGGAGGCGGAAGATTTTACCCTGTCATTTTTATCCAGAGGATTGCTTGATCGCAAATTGTTCAGGCTGGAATGGCACCCGGAGCCGGTGGACCAGGCTTATGCCCAGGGTATCCGGGAGGGCGTTGCAGCAATATGGGGCCCAATGGCCATTCTGGATCACCTTGTGTATACAGGTTCCGAGAGCAACAGGGCATATAACGACACGAAAGAACAGATAAAAATACTGTTTAAAAACGGCCAGGTGAAGCCTATTGACCAGTGCTCCGATGTGCCTATGTATACCCAGTTGGTCACCAAATATTTCATTTGCTACCCTAAGGATAGCGCTCGTTGACCAAACTTTCACACGCTGGCCGGTTTTGCCGGTTGCGAATGTCCGTATTTTTGTGCCCAATAAATACCCGTTCCGATAGTCATGGCTAAACTTCGTTGCCTGTTGTTTCTGCTGGCCTTTGGTCAGTCTTTCATGGTTGCTGCCCAGGAAATGCCTCCGGATGCACAACCTGGAAAGTGCTATGCCAAGTGTATTATTCCTGATCATTTTGAAATAGTCTCTGATCAGGTGACAGTGCGTCAGGCAGGCAAGCGTTACCGTGCAACAGCCCCTGAGTTAGAGACCAAAGTGGATACTTATATTCTCAAGGATG
>JADZFI010000221.1 GCA_020850025.1 Saprospiraceae bacterium | reverse complement strand
CGCTCAAAGGCTTCCAGTTTACCCTGTTGCAGGACGGTTTGAAGACGGTAGGGGTTGTAGAAGGAAACGGCATCACTGCCGGCAACTTCGGAACCATCTTCGAGGGCGCCACTACGGTATCGGTGGATGGGCCGCAATCGTTCACACTGCGCATGCGCGCAGAGAAATCCGGCAAGTTGAGCGAAATGCTCGGAGTGAGCGGAACGATCACCCGCGCTGAGGCATACTTGTCCGATGCGAAGTCGGACGGCGACAATGGTCGCTACGAAGTAGCCCTCCGCTTCCAGTCCCCGGAGGGGACAAACTTAAATAGGGTAGGGTTTGAGCTTTATCAGAACCAGCCGAATCCGTTTGTGCACAAAACTACGATCGGATTTTTCCTTCCAGAAGCATCAGAGGCCACACTGTCAATCTTTGATGAAGCCGGCCGGTTGGTGTATCGGCAGAAAGGGCAATTCCCCAAAGGAGAGAATGCCCTGGTGCTGGATCGCGCGCTGTTGAATTCAGATGGAGTGTTGTATTATCAACTGGAAACAGATTCGGATGTAGCCACCAGAAAGATGATCCAGTCGAAGTAAAGGAGGGTGTCTAATAAGTCGCATTTTTAGTTTTACCGCAGAGGCGGGGAGACGCAGAGGTTTTGATAATCAATGCTATCCTCCTCAGCGTCTCTCCGACTCTGCGGTAAAATTTACTTATTAGACGGTCTCTTCCGAGGTTTAACTTCCTGAATATACATTAAACCGCCCTTCCCGCAAAAAACCCACCAGCGTTATCCCGAATTCTGCTGCTGTTTCCACCGCCAGGCTCGACGGCGCCCCAACTGCGCAAACACAACGTATTCCTGCCATTGCCGCTTTTTGGAGCAGTTCGAAACTGGCCCTGCCGCTCAACATCAGGATGTGATCGTTTAATGGTATTTGGTCCTTTCTAAGATAATGCCCAATAAGTTTATCCAGGGCATTATGCCGCCCCACATCCTCTCTCAATACCAGTAGGTTGCCTTCCCGATCGAACAAAGCGCAGGCATGAAGGCCGCCGGTGACATCGAAGGTTTCCTGTTCCCGCCGCAATTTTTCCGGCAAACTGTAAATCACCTCCGGCTGGATGCTCCAGGGCATTCCGGCTAAAAGACATTCCTGGGAAACCGTGGTTTTTACGGCTTCAAGCGAGCCTTTGCCACAAACCCCGCAACTGGAACTTGTGTAAAAATGCCGTTCCAGTTTTTGGAGGTCAAAATGAAAATCCGGCTGCAGCGATACCATTACCAGGTTTTCGTCCCATCCTTTCACCGAAAATACATCCGTTGCGCGCCGAACGATCCCCTCCGTGAACAAAAAGCCCACCGCCAGATCTTCATCAGCACCCGGGGTACGCATGGTGATAGAAATATTTTTGCTTTTTCGCTGCTTCAAAGGACCATATTCCAGCCGAATTTCAAGTGGCTCTTCAACAGCCAGTAAATCGCTGGTATCCTCAAAGCTGCCGCCTTTATATCTGCGGATCATGACCGATTTGGTGTGCATATCTATGGTTGAAAGGTTTTTTATACTTAGGCGGTAAAGAATCGCTCCTTTCCTTCCTGGTCGTCCACACTCCTTAAGCATTCCACGCTCAGAGGCGCCACTTTTTCTACCCGGTTGAACTCAAGAAACCGTCGCAGAGACTGCTGCCCAGCGTCGTGCCATTCCCGAAGGGGGGCGCCAGCATCAGCCTCGTAAACCCCAATCAATGGTTCCGGCAAGTTGCGCTCAGGGTGCTCAAAAACGGTTGCCAGCATTTCCGGATCGCGGCAGCGAATCAGCCATTCCAGGTCCTCTGCCCGTAAATAGGGATAATCGCAACCCACTATCAGCCAGGGACCATCGTATACCTCAAAAGCAGAAAGCACGCCAGTCATCGGACCGATATCCCCGAATAAGCTATTGTCCGGCAAAGTCGGACAGCCACTGAACCAGTACTCCTGTTCCGGTTTGCAGGAAATGTAAACGGCTTCGCAATACCGTTCCAGCAATTCCTGTAAATACAAATACTGCGGCTTGCCATGATAAGAAATCAGGCTCTTGGGTTGTCCCATCCGACTGCTCTGTCCGCCCGCAAGAATTAGTCCGTACATGTTTAAAAGTGAATGGGTCAAAATTGTCATAAAGATGGCAAAAATCCAGGTTCTTGTGCTAAATCTCCGGATACCTTTTACTTTTCGATCGAAATCATCCCACCTGAAAAAAAGCTTACCCTATGTCTACACACAAACATCTGCTACTAACCATCTTATGGTTGTTGTCCTCTTCCCTGGCCTATGCCGCACATATCGTTGGGGGAGGCATAACTTACGAATGTCTTGGCCCTTCCGGCAACGGAATGCGCTACCGATTTACCATGAAAGTGTACCGCGACTGTGCCAGTGGCGGAGCATCTTTCGACAATCCTGCAAACATCGGTGTTTACAAGGGTAGTTATCAGGATAATTCCTATTTTGACGATTATCAGATTACGATTGACAATGTGTTCCCACTGACCATTAACGAACCCGATTGCATTGACAATCTCCCGAATCTCTGTCTTCAGGAAGGCATCTACGTCTGGGAAGATGTTTTTCCGGTGAGCAACCAAAGTTACTTTGTGGTATACCAACGCTGCTGTCGGACCAATGCCATAGCCAATATTTTCACACCGGGTGATATTGGTGCAACCTATTATATCGAGATCACCCCGGCTGCCCAGCAAGTGTGCAACAACAGCCCGGTGTTTAATAACTTCCCACCTGTCGTTGTCTGCAATAATTACCCGTTGGAAGTCGACTTCTCTGCTACTGATGCGGAAGGCGATCAGCTTGTGTACAGCTTTTGCGCTCCGTTTGCCGGAGGAGGCAATATACTTGGCGGACCGGGTGCAACGGGCTGCGACGGGGTGATACCCAACCCGCCCTGCGCGCCACCATTTACGGAAGTGCCTTTTATCGCCCCGAATTTTACCGCTGCTCAACCGATGGGCGGAAAT
>JADZFI010000220.1 GCA_020850025.1 Saprospiraceae bacterium | reverse complement strand
TTGCCGTTTACGGTGGAAAAAGAGAAGTACAACGTTGGCGAAGAAGTAGTGCTTAAAGTTCCTGCCAGCGAAAGCGGCCGCATCCTGCTCACCCTGGAAACGGGAACCCGTGTAGCCAAACACATGTGGTTTGATGCCGTGGCAGGCGATAATTTCCTGCGCTTCAAAGCAGAGAAGAACATGACGCCCACAGTGTATGCGCACGTCAGCCTCATTCAACCACATGCGCAAACCAAAAACGACCTGCCGATCCGCCTGTATGGTGTGGTGCCGGTGAACGTAGAAAATGTGGAAACCCGTCTGGAAGCCCAGATCGATATGCCGGATCAACTGCGTCCGGATGAGTTTTTCAACATCAACCTGAGAGAAAAAGGCGGAAAAGCCTGTGTGTACACCCTCGACATTGTGGACGAAGGGCTGCTTGACCTCACCCGGTTTAAAACGCCCAACCCCTGGGACGCCTTTTATGCCCGCGAAGCGCACGGGGTAAAAACCTGGGATATTTACGACTATGTACTGGGCGCTTACGGCGCTGAATTGTCCAGAATCCTGGCCATTGGTGGTGATGGTATCAATCAAAAAGCCAAAAATGCCAATCAGGTAAATCGCTTTAAGCCAGCTGTGATCCACCTGGGCCCCTTCAAACTGGAAAAGGGGCAGGTGGCCAAACACCGCGTTAAAATCGAAAACTACGTGGGTTCCGTACGGGTCATGGCTGTCATGTCGGCGCCGGCTGCCGGTGGTGAAGGCGCCTATGGCAGTGCAGAAAAGACCTGCCCGGTGCGCAAGCCGCTCATGATAATGCCCACACTGCCGCGTGTTTTAGGCCCGGGCGAAACCCTGCGTCTACCGGTGGAGGTGTTTGCCATGGAAAAATCCATCAACAGCGCCACCGTGGATGTGGAGGAAACCACCGGACTGGTAAATGTGGCTACCAACTCTACCAACCTTACTTTTAGTGAACCTGGTCAGAAAATGACCTATTTCGACCTGAAAGTGGGTTATAAGACCGGAATGGCCAAATTCAAGATCATGGCCACCGGAGGAGGGGAAATTGCCAATTCCACCATTGAAATTGAGGTGCGCAACCCCAATCCGATCATCACCAGAGTGCTCGATGGCGCCATAGAGCCCGGGCAATCCTGGTCGCAATCTGCCAAAAGCGCCGATTTCAGCGATCTGGAGGCTGCCGTGCTGGAAATCAGCAGTATTCCGCCCATCAATCTTTCCAAACAATTGGAATACCTGATCCAATATCCTCACGGATGTATTGAGCAAACCACTTCTGCCGCTTTCCCGCAATTGTACGTGGATATTATTGCCCCGCTCAGCACCAAGCAGCAAAATGACGTGCAGAAAAACATCACTGCCGCCATTGCCAAGTTGCAGAACTTCCAGCAGGTATCCGGCGGATTCTCCTACTGGACCTGGGGCAACGAAGTAGCCGACTGGGCAAGTACCTATGCAGGTCACTTCCTGCTGGAAGCCAGATCGAGAGGGTATTCCGTCCCACAGCAGGTGTTGGACAAATGGGTTGATTACCAGCAAAAGGCATCCAGAGGCTGGGAACCGCCAAAGGATGATGGCCAGAATAATTGGCAATTCCACGACACCGAGCTGTCTCAGGCTTACCGCTTGTATGCCCTGGCGCTCGCAGGCAAACCCGATCTGGCGGGCATGAACCGCATGCGGGAACAGAAAAACAGGTATGAAAGCAGCTCTTCTCTTCTGGCTGCCGCCTACGCCTCAGCCGGAAAGAATGAAGCAGCCCGCGACTTGATGAATGACGCCAATGCCAAGAAGTTCACCTACACCTGGTGGGGTAATACCTACGGATCTTCCCTGCGCGATCTGGCATTGCAACTCGAAACCCTTGCCGCCATCGGCGATAAAAACCGGAGCAATGCCGTTGCACTGCAGGTGGCGTCGCAAGTGGGCGATGTCTCCCGCTGGTTTTCTACTCAGGAAATAGCCACCTGTCTGCGCGCCTTGTCCAAATATGTGCAAAAAGCCGGCCAGGGAGAAAAAGCAGATTTCTCCATCAAAACCGGCGGCCGGGAAATTCCGGTGAACAGCACCACTGCCTACTATTTGTACCCGCTTGACGACGATTCCGGCACTGTTTCGGTTAAAAACCTGAGCAAACAAAAGCTGTACAGCCGTATTGTAATGCGTGGCCGTCCGGCCAGTCTGGAGATACCTGCAGAAAGCAGCAACATCTCCCTTTCTGTTAGGTACACCGACCTGAAAGGATCGGCCATTGATCCTGGCAAGATCCAACAGGGCACGGATTTTCTGGCCGAAGTAACCGTAACCCGAACGGGCGCCATGCGTTTTGATTTCAATGAGTTGGCGCTCAGCCAGATCTTCCCATCCGGTTGGGAAATTCTGAACACCCGCATGAATCTGGTAGGCGGCGCTACTTCCGATCCTATGGATTATCAGGATGTGCGCGACGACCGGGTATTCACCTATTTTGATCTGCCTTTCAACTGGAGTAATAACAGCAACATCAAACAATCGCGCACCTATCGCATCCAGTTAAATGCCGCATATGCAGGGAAATACTACCTGCCCGCTGTAGCCTGCGAGGCCATGTACGACAACCGCATAAGGGCCATACAACCAGGCAAATGGGTGGAAGTGGTGAATTGATGGGGCTTAGTGCATGGTTAGTATTTACTGTCGGGGTGACTAGCGAGTCACCCCGACAGTAAATACTAACCATGCACTAAACTCAACCAGCTACTTTTCTTAACATCCCCATCACCTTTTCCGTGGCCCCACTGCTCTCTTCAAGGTAGCTCAACACCGCCCGGGAAGCATGCTGATAGAAGGTTTCGTCTTCGAGTTGTTTCAGCACAGCAGCCAATTCCTCGCTGTTTTGCACCGCAAATGCCCCACCACGCGCTACAAACTGTCGGGCCTCTTCAAATTTATGGTATTTCGGACCAAAGATGACCGGCAGACCAAAAGCCGCAGGCTCCAGTGTATTGTGGATGCCCTTGCCAAAGCCACCACCGATGTAGGCAATTTGTCCGTAGCGGTACAGGGTATTGAGCAGCCCGATATTATCAATCACCATCCAGCGTGCATGGGCGTCCGGGCCCTGGGAATATTTGGTAACACCCTCTGAAGATACCTCACGACAGATGCGTTCAACATTCGACGCAGATGGCTCGTGTGGCGCAATAAGGATTTTGGAAATACCGGAACGGTTCAGCGCAGGATAAAGCACTTCCTCATCCTGTGGCCAGGAGCTGCCTATCACCAATACCTGATTGGCCTGTGCCACAAAAGGAGCAACCACGGCATTCTCCGGCACTTGCCGGGCAATGGCCATTACCCGGTCTACACGGGTATCACCGGCTACTGTCACCTGCTGTATCTGTATGGATCGAAGGAGGTCGGCTGATGCCGTATCCTGCACAAAAATATGCTGGAAAGAGGTAAGCATGCGGCGCCAGAATGCACCGTACCACTTAAAGAATGGCTGCCCTGGCCGGAATACCGCCGAAATGAGCACAGTGGGAGTGCCCCGCTTTTTCAGG
>JADZFI010000219.1 GCA_020850025.1 Saprospiraceae bacterium | reverse complement strand
GATAGCCTGCGCAGGATGACCGCCTCCGGATTGGTGAACAATCCGGCGCGTGCGGAAAAACTCCGAAAACAACTTGACGAACCACCTTCGGTGGCTGAGCGGATCTGGTTGCAGGAACAACTGGACCGACTCGTAAAGAAGTAAGCGAAAGGATCAATATCCCCTCTGCCACATCCAGCCCCATATCGTAGGGTGTCCTGTGCGGCAACGCATCCGGAAATCTGCCCAAAAGCCGGTGACCAGGGTGAGGACACCCACCGCCAGAATACTGGCTGGTATGCCGAAGGCATCGGCGATTAAACCAGTAAACAAGGCGCCGATGGCATAGCCCATATCGCGCCAGAAACGGAATATGCCCAGGCTCTTCGCTCGGTCGAGAGGATGGGTGTTGTCGGCAATGGAGGCTAAAAAAGTGGGGTAGACCATGGCCGTGCCCCATCCCAGCAGGGCCAGAAAGGCCGCGAACAGCCAAAAATGTGCCGCAAAAGCCAGCCCGAACAGCGCCAAACCCTGTAGCGTCATGCCCCAGAGCAGGAGGTCTTTTTTACACACAAAATCCGACAGGCGTCCGCTGAACAGTTGCCCGATGCCCCAAACGGCCGGATAAACTGCCGCCAGCATGCCAATCTCGTGCATGGAAAAGCCTTTTTGTAACAAAAATAAGGGCAGAAGCCCCCATACCATGCCATCGTTGAGATTGTTCACCAGTCCGGTAATGGTCACGGAGCCCAGGTTTCGGTGCCGCCAGCTGGTATCCTTAAAAATATTCGCCAGACGGGGCACTTTACTCGTTGCCGCTTCAGTGGCCATGTGCGCATGGGTGTCGCGCACCAGCAACCAGGTGAACAGCAATCCTGCGGCCACCAAGCCCACACCCAAGTAGAAAGGGTAGGGGCGAAGCCCGTATTCCCCGGCAATCCATCCGGTGATAAATGCTGTCAGGGCAACGGCCAGGTAGCCGGCAAATTCGTTCAGGCCCATGGCCAGTCCGCGGTTGCGCTCGCCAACAAGATCCATTTTCATCACCACGGTGGCTGACCAGGCAAAACCCTGGTGTACCCCGAGCAGGATATTGGCCGCCACTACCCAGCCCCAGGTTGGGGCCAGCATCAGCATGAATGGTACAGGAATACCCAGCGCCCAACCAAGCAGGAGCAGCTTTTTGCGGCCCAGTTTACCCGCCAGGGTGCCGGTGAACAGGTTGGCGAAGGCCTTGGCAAAACCAAATGCCACGATGAACGACAGCGCTGCCGTTTTGGCGGCAATGCCAAATTCTGCTTCGGCCAGATGGGGCAGGATGCTGCGCTCCATGCCCACCATGCCACCTACAAAGGCATTGACGATTACCAGCAGGGTAAACTGCCGCCAGTTCTGGCGCAGACCGAGCACAATGGTATTTAGTTGTTCCATTTTTCTTCGTTGAGGTTGATGTCGAGGAAGCTTTCTTCCAGACGTAATGCTTCAAAACCATTGGCTTTGAGCAAGGCAACGGCCTCGTCGGCATAGGTACAGAACGGTCCTCTGCAGTAGGCGATGATGGTTTTGTGGCGGGGAAGTTCTTCCAGTCGTTCGGGAAGTTCCTGTATGGGTATAGACAGCGCATTGCCCAGGTGCCCGGCGCTGAACTCCTCGACAGGGCGTACATCGAGCAGGAGCGTGGCCTCGTTGGCAGGGATTTCTGTATAATGGCAGCCCGGCAGACTGTTGCTCTCCCGGCGGTATTGTTCGAGAGTGCGCTGTACATCCGGCTCCTGTTCAAGGGCGAGGTCTCGCAGGGCTTTCCATGCAGCGTAGGCTTTCCGGCCGCTCAGGGCGTAGTATATGAACGTGCCCTGACGCCGGGCATTGACCAGACGGGCTTGCTTCAGCACCTGAAGATGCTGCGAAGCATTGGCCACCGAAACGGAAGTTTGGGCCGCAATTTGCTCCACGGTTTTTTCGCCATTGGCCAGCAGGTCGAGTATTTCCAGCCGGTTGGCGTTGGAGAATGCTTTGGTCATGCCGGCAATGGAGGTGTAAATGGCGTCTTTAAACATGCGTTTTTCCATGCCGCAAAGGTAATTCAATTATTCAAGTGAATTATTGAATATTAAGTTAATGAAAAAATAACCTCTTTTTGGGCCATAATTGAGGGAAAGTCACACAAAAAGAGGCGGCTTCTGAATGTTTAACCTTCCTGCTGCGGCTTTTTGCGCACTTTTGTACCTGCTATGGCCAACGGTGTCAATCATTCAAATCATCAAAATCACCTTAATCACAGTATCATTTTTCACACATGATGTTTAATCAGGATTTTGAGGTGCCGCCCAAGGTGTTGCTTATTGAAGATGAGCCCAAGTTGGGCGCCACTATTCGGAAAGAGCTTATGGAGCAGGGGTATGAAGTGGACCATGCCTTTGACGGGGCCATAGGCGAGCGTTTTTTTAAAGGTAAGTCGTATGATATTGTGTTGCTCGACATCAATCTTCCACAAATCAACGGACTGGAGCTATGCAAAAAGTTTCGGGAGACCAACCGGGATGTTCCCATACTGATGCTAACCGCCCTGGGTGAACTGGACGACAAAATGGAGGCATTTGCTGCAGGGGCAGATGATTATCTGGTGAAGCCATTTCACTTGCGGGAGTTGTTGGCACGGCTCAAGGTGTTTTTAAAAAGGAGGCAACTGAACACCGCATTTGAGGAAAAATTAGCGGTGGCCGACCTGGAAATAGAGTTTTCCTCCAAAAGTGTGACACGGGCGGGCAGAAGCATCAACCTCACTGCCAAGGAATTTGCACTGCTTTCATTGCTGGTGCGATCCCGTGGTCGTGTGCTGTCGAAAAACGAGATAGCAGAAAAAGTCTGGGATACGGACCTGGATTCTACCACCAGTATGAATACGATAGAGGTCTATATCAGTTTTCTGCGCAATAAAATTGACAAAGACTTTGAACAGAAGCTGATCCATACCAAACCTGGGTTTGGATATTTCCTAAAACCGCTCTGACATGAATCTCCGCATAAGATTTGCTTTTTGGTTTGCGGTTTTTGTGGCCATCATCCTTTCGTTGGCCTGTGCGATCATTTATACTCAATCCGCCGATTTCAGGCAGGATGAGTTTTTCAATCGTTTGGAGCAAAAGGCCAGAACTACCCAGCGTTTTTGGTTTGATGTACAGGAGATTGACTCCACATTGTTGAAAATCATTGATCGCAACGACATGACAACGCTTTTCCAGGAGCAGGTGCTGATGTTCAATCCGGAGGATCGCCTGATGTACAGCAGTGTTGACAATGACAGCGTTCAATATGATAAAGGGTTTCTGGAGCGAGTCAGAGTGGAGAAAAAAGTATTGCATTCTGATGAGAAAACCGGTGTGGAGAGTGTTGGTTTGTTGATCAAGCGGGGCAACGAGGATTATGCCGTTCTAGCCTCCGCATACGATCTGTATGGATTTAGAAAACTATCCAACCTGTTCAGTATTTTGATTTTTACCTGGTTGGCCGGACTGGGCATGACGGTGTTACTGGCTTATTTATATGTACGCAATATTGTGGGCAAACCGCTGGCAGGCTTGACTTCCCAAATTGCTCAAATTGGTGAAAACGAGTTGGCTAAAAGGCTAAAGGTGCCGGAAAATCAGAATGAATTGACCATACTGGCTCAGGACTTCAATATCCTGCTGGATCGGGTGCAAAAGGCCTTTGAATCACAGCGCAGTTTCGTTCAGTATGCATCGCATGAGTTGCGCACCCCTCTGGCCAATATGTTGTCGGAAACGGAACATGCACTTTCTATGGATCGCGATCCGGAATTTTACCGCAGAACCCTCCATTCCCTTCGGGAGGAGCAGAGTCGCCTGGTAGAAATGACCAATGCCTTGCTGCTTTTGTCCAGATATCAGTACGTCAAAATGGATATGGAATTGCCTCTTTT
>JADZFI010000218.1 GCA_020850025.1 Saprospiraceae bacterium | reverse complement strand
ATGGACACAGGCTGCATCTTAAAACGATCGCAAAGCGCCTGATAGGTGTTGATATAACAACCCGCCACCGCAGCCAGGAAAAAAGTTTCAGGCGACCATACTCCGGCAATACCATGCGGAAACTCGGGAGGAGTGGCACAATCCACAGGTGTTTCCACCTCGGCAGCTGTAATCCTCGAAATTCGGTTTTCGTTCTGCACCGCTTTTACGCGGTAATCAAACTGCACTTTATTGTCTTCCATAACCTGTTCTTTTTTACACCAGCAAAGTTCGGGGGAACACTAAGGGCCATGGGATGATCAAAATCATTTGATCTGCAGATTGTGATCAACATGCACTAGAAACCAACCAGGTCTAGCATGTATTTCTTCAATAAAGTCCAGTATGACCGCGCACTTGAAGCCTGTGTCTCATCAAAATGTTGCCGTAAGCCCAGCAACGTTACTTTGAGCCTGACATTAGCCCTGTAGGCTTTAAAATAGGTAAACAGCAGATCGTCTTCCATCCGTTCAAAACAATTCCAATGCCTGCTGTATGCCTCCAGAAATGCCTCAGCCAAATCCGCTCTGCCATGATATTCCAGATCCATGCATAAAAAGGCCAGCTCATTCAGCACATCTGTTTGCCTGAAATGCGCACTAAACTCAATACAATCAAAAATCACAGGACTGCCGGCGGGAGGCAAAAAAATATTCCTGGAATGGAGGTCCCCATGACCATCCACCCAAAATCCATGCTCAAGTCGGTGCTCCAGATGAGGCGTATGTGCATTCAGAAATGCCGGAACTGCTTTTTTCCATCTGCGCAAAAGTTCGGCCGTATCAGGACACATCAAAGCCAAAAGGTCTTGCTCCAGGGCGAACAGGTCGGAAAAATCATGGATGTCTTCCGACGGCTGGTAATGGTGATCGGCGGGGAGTCGATTCTTTTGATGGAAAGGCGCCATAAGTGCAGCAAGTTCTGACATGTGCTCCTCATTTACTTGCCCTGCCGCCAACAGCTTATCCATCTCAAACCGGTTGTCCATACGGTGCATCTGCAAGGCATAGTCCAGTACTTCCGCTCCCTCAGCCCCAATACCTGATTCTGTTACTGGCAATACCCCCAGGTACAATTTGGGCGCCAGGCGGCGGTTTAGCAGCAATTCTTCTTCACAGTAAAATTTTCGCAAGGGGAGCGTGCTGAAATCCAGAAAATCAAACTTGACCGGCTTCTTTATTTTAAAAGCGTACTGCTCAGTGAGTATCACCCAGGAAATATGGGTTTCTTTCAATACAGCGCCGGCAGATGACCCGGGAAACAGGCCTTGGTCTGCGACTTTGTATATCCAATCACTGTTCATACAAGAAGTGCTGAATTTTAATGGCCGCGCTCTCCGGGGTTTCTTGCTCGCTGTTGATGATCAAACGCTCCTCCGGAAGGGGTTCTTGTTGATCCCTGATCTTTTCATAAATGGCATAATCAGCTTCGCTGTCAGGCCGCGGGTGACTCAAACGCTCACGCAAAACGCGTTCATCCGCTCGTACCTCCACCCATTTCAAAGGTACATGATTTAGTTCAGCCAGCCGCTCAAATGGCTCCCTGATGTTTTTTTTATAAAATGTACTATCCACTACCACGATCTCACCCGCCTTGAGGGCCTCATCAGTGCGCGCCAATAGCTCATCGTACACCCGCTTTTTATCCTCTGGCGAGTAATGTCCCATCAAGGCAAGTTCCCGGCGCAAAGCATCACTGTTCAGATGCACAGCTCCGTACAGCGCCGCAAAGGCGCGGGAAATGGTCGTCTTCCCTGTTCCCGGTAATCCGGCTATAAGTATCAACATTATGCTAGACGGCCTGACTAAAGACCTTGCCGCTGGGGACTTTCTCCCAGTAGCGAGCGTCAAAGGCCAGACAAATATTGCGCAAAAAACCTTTACCGGTTTCTGTGACTTTTACGCCCTGCGAACCAACCTCCACCAAACCGTCTGCAATGGGCTCTGCGAGCCTGGCCAAGATCTGATCCCGGGGATCGGCAGGCTGCCAGCTGGTTTGATACCTGCACATGATGTTCAAAATATGCTGCCGGTTCAACTGGTCTTCTTTCGTCAAAAAATGTCCTCGTTGCAAGGGTAAACGTCCGGAGGCAACAGCCACTTCGTATTCGGCCACCGTTTTGATGTTCTGGGCAAAGGCGGTAAACGTATCGCCAATAGCTGAGGCGCCCAAGCCTATGCTCAACGGGGTGTACAAAGGTGTGTACCCCATAAAATTCCGGTGCAGTGTGCCGGCTTTGGCCGACAGAAACAGGGCATCATCCTCGAGGGCAAAATGGTCCATGCCCACATCGTGGTAGCCCATACCTTCCAATAAGCGTTTGCCTGTTTCATACAAAGCACGTTTGGAAACGGTATCCGGCAGATCATTTTCATCAAATGCCCGCTGCCCGTTTTTCAGCCAGGGTACGTGGGCATAACTGTAAAAAGCAATCCGGTCGGGCATCCAATGCCGAACATGTTCCATGGTTTTCAGGATATGCTCCTGTTTTTGAAACGGCAAGCCAAAAATCAGGTCAAAATTCACCGAGTCGTAGCCAATGGCCCGGGCAGTTTCCTTGACAAACTGCACCT
>JADZFI010000217.1 GCA_020850025.1 Saprospiraceae bacterium | reverse complement strand
GCCCGTCAAAACCCAGCGCCAAATCCACCACATAGGCGTCGTCCAGACGGCCTTTGTAATATTTCACCCATTTCAGATCGGAGGGTTTGTCAAACAACTTGGCAATAGCGGTATCCCGGCCTGCAGCAGTAGCGGTGGCAGGCGTGGGCGCAGGAGCATTGGATGCGGGTGCAGCAGGGGCCGATTTGGTGGGCTGTTTGCCGGTTCCGCTCGGCGGGTTGGTTTTTTGTGCTGCAAGTGCCAGCGGGAGCCAGCAAAGCAGAAGGAGTACTAATTTTTGCATGAAAACAATAAGTGGGTAAATCAAAACAGCACAACCTGAAAACGAATCTTCCCCGGAAATATTTCCCGTTATTCCTCTTCCTCCCCAACCAACTGACGCTCAAAGAGCTCGGCATAATACCCGCCGCGGGCAATCAATTCCTCGTGAGTACCCTCTTCCGCAATACGGTGTTCGTCGAGCACAATGATCTTGTCGAACGCCAGCATTTTGTAGATCCGGTGGGTGATAATGATCGCGGTTTTATCCGCCAAAGCCCCGGAAAGGTAGCCCAAAATGCGACTTTCGGTATTGGTATCCACGGCGCTCAGACAGTCGTCAAGCAGTACCAGATCAGGCTGTTTGGCAAAGGCCCGTGCAATGCTCACCCGCTGTTTTTGTCCGCCGGAAAGGGTTACCCCGCGTTCGCCCACCATGGTTTGGTAGCCCTCCGGGAGGCCCATAATATCGTCGTGCACGGCCGCGCTTTTGGCGTATTCCTCGGCTTCGGCCTGCGAAACGCCGTCTTTTCCGAAGGAGATATTGCCCAAAACGGTGTCGGAAAACAGGAATACATCCTGGGGTACATAGCCAATTCGCTGCCGCAAATGATGCAGATCGTGCTCCCGAATGTCTTTTCCGTCAATCAGAATCCGGCCTTCCGTGGCGTCGTACATGCGCACCAGCAAATCGGCAATGGTGGTTTTTCCACTACCTGTGCGACCAATAATGGCCATTTTCTGACCTGGAAGCAGCTCGAACGACACATTTTCCAGCGCCTTGATGCCCGTATCCGGATACACAAAGGATACGTTTTCAAACTTTACATGTCCCTGGATGGTGGACGGTGGACGGTGGACGGTGGACGGTGGACGGCCTACGGTGGACGGTGGATGGCCTGCGGTAGACGGTGAGGGGTTGACGATGGTGGGTTGGGTATTGAGGAATTCGTTGATGCGTTTTTGGGAGGCTGCTGCCTGCTGGGTTAGAGAAGCAATCCAGCCGATGGCCGTAACTGGCCAGGTGAGCATGTTGATGTAGATCACAAACTCGGCAATGTTGCCCGGGGTGATCTTACCCGCCACCACCTGCAAGCCGCCCACATATACCGTAATAATGGTACTCATGCCGATGAGCAACGACATCAGGGGGAAGAAAAACGCGTCGATGCGGATAAGTTCCAGCGATTTTTTTCGGTATTCCTCACTTTGTGCGGCAAACCAGCGACCCATGGCCCATTCCTGCACATAACTCTTCACCACCCGGATGCCACTGTACACCTCCTGTGTGGTGCTGGTAAGAGTGGCCAATTGCTGCTGGATCTTTTCACTCCGCTTGTTGATGAGCGTACTCACCCAGTAAATGGAAATGCTCAAAAACGGAAGCGGCAACAGCGACCACAAGGTGAGTTCCACGCTCACGCTGAGCATGGAAGAAATAGCCAACACAAACAGGAAGATCAGATCAAGGCCGTACAGAATGGTAGGCCCCAGGAACATACGCACTTTGGACACATCTTCCGAAATGCGCGACATCATATCGCCAGTGGAATTGCGCTTGTAAAAGGCCAGATCCAGTTTTTCGTAGTGCGCAAAAATCTCCTTGCGCATGTCGTACTCAATCAGGCGACTCACCACAATGATGGTTTGCCGCATAAAAAACATGGAAATACCCATCAAAAGCGCCAAGCCAATTACCGCCGCCCCAAACCAGGCAATCTGGGTACCCAGCTCGCCCATAGCTTCCGGGTGCGCATCAATGCCTCCGTTGTTTTTGTAATAAGTTACCCGCTCCACCACCGTATCCAGCGCCTGCCGTATCACCTGCGGCTGCCATACCCGAAACCAGTTGGCCGCGCCAACAAACAATACGCCCAGCAGAATACGGCCGCGATAAATCCAGAAAAACTTTTTGAGGTAAGCAAGGTGTTTCATGCAAAAACAAGAAGTGCCAAACTACAACAGCTTCATAATGTAAAGGTTGTAACTTGGCAAAATAAAAATTGGGTAGCTCCTTGGTGCAATCAGGGAGGGTCTACTACCAGCTATCAAGCGTTTGTCTGGCGAACTCACGCATATTTGATACATTACTATTCAAGTAGTATTGAAATTCCTGTTTAGCCTTTTCCGTTTTCAACATTTTGAGCGCCAGTAAGTGTTGATAGGCATTTGAGTCGCTTCCTTCGCGCCAAAACCGACTTGACTCAATAATTAATTCATCGGAATTAACATCACCTAACCGTCCAATACCAAGAGCTGCATACCGGGAAGCGCCAATTCCTTGGCTTCCGTTTTTAACGCTTAATATCTCAATAAATAACGGCAGGTATTCGGGCTTGGGAAAAGAGGCCAGATAGATCAGTGAAGCATACTTCCAGTCACTGGACTCAGGATTCTTATACATTGGCTCAAAAAATGAATGAAGAGAGTCAACATTGTTTTGAATGGCCATTTCTACCAATGGTAAAACCCTTAAATCAGGATTATAGATCAACATGGGAATTTCAGCGGCCAATCGTGGTGATTGACATGTATTATTCCAAAAGGCGACCCAGTATCGTATTTGGGGATCAGGATGATGTAACAGCTTCATGATTATATCTACTGATTGAGTATCAGATCGCCCTTGTAATGCTCTGCTGAGGTATTGCAAAACTCTTGTGTCAGAGGTTTTTTTCAGGGTTTCAATTACATCAGGTAGTAATTGGTCAGAAACAAGCAATGGTTGGTCATAAACGGGGCAATTAAAGCCCCCCTCAGATAGTGGTCTATTTCGCAATAAATATAACCAGTATTTCAGAACCTCTGGCTTGGAGGAGCTATACAAGGTGCTCAATAAGTCTATTGAAACCGGATTGTCCTTTTCGATAAAACGTTTTACAACACGCATATCATTAGGCGTTGGACTTTCTACCAAAGCTTCTAATGCGATACGCTGAGTCAATGGATGATTCAGTAGGGGACGAAGCAATGAGTGTAGATTACCTGCTTTAAGTTGCTTTAATGACCAAATAGCATAGCCTTTTTCACTAATGTCCCATTTTTTAACGGCCCTTCGGAGCGCATTTTCATTAGCACGTGTTTTTGAGGCAAAAGCCAATGTGTATGCTGCTAATATTCTGGAATTCTTATCTAAGCTCTTTATTCGATTTAGTCCTGTAAACAACAAGGAATCTTTGTTTAGCTTAGTATAGGCGCCTAAAAAGATATGACTCCCTTTATTTTCATGCTTGACCAGCAAGTCAAAAAGTGCAGTTGTTTCCTGGCATCCCAGCAAATAAAGAGACATACTTCCCCAAAACAGGAGTGTTTCATTTTCTTCAACCATTATGCTTTGTAGCAACGGTTTTGTTACAGAACTATCGCCAGTTGCTCCTGCCAAAAGAAAAGCCAGACCTCTTCGATTGACATCTTTCGAGGTCAACAGCCTATGTATATTGTTCAGATAAAGGGTGTCGGAACGGAGTGGCTTTAAGGGAAACGGCACGTCAGCTTTTATAACAGAGTCTTCTTTGGGGTAGGAATAATGGGTAAGTAGTTTCCCATGTCGCTTCATGAGCGTGTCGAAGTCAGCTGTTGAAAACGCAGAAGACAATAGATGCTTTAAATCAGCATGGAATGAATCAATATTTTGGGCAGCCCCAAAGTTTAGATTACAAAAGATGAGAATAATAGTTGCCAAATTTTTCATCAGAAGCTACAAAAGTTTTTTTAATTATTAAATATTATGGTGCTAATTCTCGATTTAAGTTATTTTAATCCGGAATTAGCCCCATAACATTAATCTTTTATTGGCATGTGGATGCAGGAGATGTACCGCCCGTTGTATTCATGTAAGTATTTGGAGGTTGATTACTCCTTAGGTCTTGAGCTAATCGTGCAGGGGAATATCCTTCTACTGACAATGGAGACGGAAAATTAACTAGATTTAAAGGTACCGTGAAGCCTATTTTTTCCAATTCAGCAGTGGCCCAATTTACGCAACTGAAATCGTTAAGATCATAATTAGGGACACTACTAAACAATTTTAAATTATTTATCAACTGATTAAAGGTTTCATCATCTAGGTTTTCCCATCTCACAAAAACATCAAAAGAATGATTTTCGTCGTCGTTAAATACTCCCGTAACTGG
>JADZFI010000216.1 GCA_020850025.1 Saprospiraceae bacterium | reverse complement strand
TAACCAGATTACGCCCATTACCGACCGCCTCAACTACTGTTCCTCCCCTATCAACAATATGGGATGGCACATGACGGTGGAAAAGTTGATCGGCTGTGAACTTCCCAAGCGTGCTCAGTACATGCGCATCATCATCATGGAACTATCCCGAATTGCCGACCACCTGGTATGCAATTCCGTGATAGGGGTGGATACCGGCGCATTGACCGGATTTACCTACATGTTCCAGGAGCGTGAGCGCATATATGAACTCTTTGAAGAGGTATGCGGTTCCCGATTGACTACCAACATTGGCCGCATCGGTGGCATGGAGCGCAACTTCACGCCAACATTTCATGCAAAATTGAAGGACTTCCTCAAGACCTTCCCTCCTCGTTTCGAAGAATTCTGCGGCCTGCTGGAACGCAACCGAATTTTTATGGATCGTTGCATCGGAGCAGGTCCCATAACCGCTGAAATGGCCCTGGCATACGGTTTTACCGGTCCAAATCTGCGTGCAGCCGGAGTAGACTATGATGTTCGGGTAATGACGCCATACAGCAGCTACGAAGACTTCGACTTCATTATACCGGTGGGAACCAACGGCGACACTTACGACCGCTTTATGGTGCGTCAGGAAGAAATTCGCCAATCTCTCAGGATCATTAACGACGCCTACAACAATTTGCCGGAAGGGCCATACCATGCCGATGTGCCGGAATTTTACCTGCCGGACAAACCGGATGTATACACCAAAATGGAAGCCCTGATCTACCACTTCAAGGTAGTGATGCAGGAAACACCCATTCCGGTGGGCGAAGTGTACCACTGTGTTGAGGGTGGTAATGGCGAACTCGGTTTTTACCTTGTCAGTGACGGTGGCCGAACGCCCTATCGTTTGCACTTCCGCCGGCCTTGCTTCATTTATTATCAGGCCTATCCTGAAATGATAAAAGGATCAATGTTGTCGGATGCCATTCTCACCATGAGTTCCATGAATGTCATTGCAGGGGAGTTGGATGCGTGAGGGAATGTGGGGAATGAGATGAATGTGGGGAATGTGGGATTTTTACTCTTTAAATTAAAAAATCAGTAAGACAAATGCATACTGCAACGCACGACGCGCCACCGTTTAAATATTCCGAAGCGGCCCGCAAGGAGGTACTTGACATTATGAAAAAGTATCCGGAAGGCAGGGGTAAAAGTGCCATAATGCGCGCTTTGCACATTGCTCAGGAGGAAAACAATGGTTGGTTGAGTGTTCCTGCAATGGATGAAGTTGCCGCAACACTTGGAATCACGTCTATTGAAGTTTACGAGGTGGCATCTTTTTACACCATGTTCAACCTTTCTCCGGTAGGCAAGTATGTACTCGAATTTTGTCATACCGGCCCTTGTGCCATTGAGGGGGCAGAGCGTATCATAGAATATACCAAACTGAAACTTGGCATTGGTAAAAACCAGACCACACCTGATGGCTTATTCACCATCAAGGAAGTAGAATGTTTAGGCGCTTGTGGGTATGCCCCAATGATGCAGGTTGGTGAATTTTATCATGAACACCTTACCGAAGCAAAAATGGATCAGTTTATTGATGATTGCCGGACTGGCAAAATCAATAAAGGCACCTGGAAAATGCATTAACTGATAAAAAAAGCAATATGATGAACCTACGTCTTTTGTTCCTTTTTGCCATTATTTGGGCATCATGTCAAAATCAGCCGGCTGCTGATGTGCAAACCGAAGCGCCAGCCACAAGTTCAAATCCTGAAACTGCGCCTGCAGAACAAAAAGCTGTCCCTTCCGATATTTCGCAGAAGGCCGAAGCCGCCAGCCAAGCAGGAGGTCAAATTGCTAATGTATCTGGCATGGTTGGCATCAGCAAAGGAACAATTATCGGTAAAAATGTTCCTGTTAGAAAAGAAGCAGGCTTCAAAGCTGAAAAAGTTGGAAACTTTAATGATAATGAGGTAGTCAGTGTCATTGGCAATCAAGTGATTCAAACCGAAGGCCAAGGTGTTCTCAAGAAACCGGTTGTCCTGAAAAAAAATGATAGTTCCATCACTATTGGGAAGGAAAAAAATGTAATGGTAGAAGGGTTCAATCCCTCCACCAATACCTTTTCCATCAGTTACGAAGATCCAAAAAAGGGAAGGCATGAGGCTGAAGTCAATGCCGACGCATTCCTGGGCAGGATTTTCGCCAACTGGTATCAGGTTAGAAGAGAAAATGGCGAAACTGGATGGGTAATGGATCTCTTTTTGAAACACTAATAAAAATGCCGCCACTAACAAAAAAAGAGTTCGACGAAATCCTGGCGCGAAAACCGGAAAGTCGCTATAAATACTTCATCCGAACTGTCGCTGCGGAAGAGGAGGTATGGGGCTTAGCTGATGATGAAGGCTGGTTGATGCTGGAGGTCGACGGGGAAGAGCAGGATGCACTGGCGGTATTTCCCAACCCGGAATTCGTTACCGCATTTCAACAGGCCGGAGATGGCGCTTTCGACGAATACCACGTAGAAGCGCTGGATTTGTTCGAGTTTTTTGAGTGGTTGGAGGATTTCAAAACAGAAAAAATCAAGGTGGCCGTTTTCCCAACGCCCAACTTTCAAAGTGCAGTGATGAACCCCGAAATAGTAAAAGCAGATTTTGAAGCCGAGTTTGAAAAGGAACAGGAATGACGACGTACGATTTGCGACTTACGACTTACGATGTGCGACTTACGACTTGCGCCATTCAAATCATCAAAATCACGCTAATCACAGTATAACAGACATCATAATGACACCAACTCAAGTAGCAGCCATTTTTAAAATGCCGGGGGAAGACCGGTTGAAGCATTTTTTGGAAACTGTTTCCAAGAACAAACTCGCATACGGCATTTCCGATGACGAAGGCTGGGCTTTGTTGGGCGACAATGATGACACGGACATTCTCCCCATTTTCCAATCTCCTGAATTAGCCGAGGCTTTTCGGGAGGCGGCCGGTTTTAAAGACTACGAAGTGGAAGAGCTGGATTGGGAATTGCTGGAGGAATGGCTGCCTGAACTGGATGAAGATGGCGCAATGGTGGCAGTATGCCCCAATACGCGTTTTGAAGGGCCGATCGAAGAGCCCGGAAGATTATTGGAGGCACTAAGAGTGTGAAAATTACCGGAGAGACGGTAATTGTTGAGTTAAAATTCGTGAATAGCTATTAATTACCCAGTGCCTCTGACACTCTGCGTCTCAGCGCCTCTGCGGTAGATAAAAACACTAACGCCAAGCGTTAAAATATATGGCAAGGAAACTGCTTTTGGAACACGCCCAGGTACCGGGCATCAACACTTACGAAGTGTACCGCAAACACGGCGGCTATCGCTCCGTTGAAAAGGCTTTGAAAACCATGTCGCCCGACGAGGTGGTGGACGAAGTCAAGAAAAGCGGCTTGCGCGGTCGCGGCGGCGCAGGCTTCCCTACCGGCATGAAATGGTCGTTCCTGGCCAAACCGGAAGGTGTACCCCGCTACCTCGTCTGCAATGCCGACGAAAGCGAACCCGGCACCTTCAAGGATCGCTACCTTATGGAGAAAATCCCGCACCTGCTCGTGGAAGGAATGATCACTTCATCCTACGCGCTGGGCGCCAATACCTCCTATATCTACATTCGCGGCGAATACTCCTGGATTCTTTTCATCCTGGAAAAAGCCATCGCCGAAGCTTATGCTAACGGCTGGCTGGGTAAAAACATCCAGGGTTCCGGCTACGACCTCGACCTGTACGTGAACATCGGTGGCGGCGCCTACATCTGTGGCGAAGAAACAGCCCTGATCGAGAGTCTGGAAGGCAAACGTGGCAACCCTCGCATCAAACCACCATTCCCGGCCGTAAAAGGTCTCTGGCAATGCCCAACGGTGGTGAACAACGTGGAAACCATTGCAGCCGTTGTACCCATTGTAAACGACGGCGGCGAAGAATACGCCAAAATCGGCATCGGTAAGAGCACCGGCACCAAGCTCATCAGCGCCAGCGGCAACATCAACAAGCCCGGCGTTTACGAGATTGAAATGAACATCTCCGTGGAGGAGTTCATCTACTCTGACGAGTGGTGTGGCGGCATTAAAAACGGCAAAAAACTCAAGGCCTGTGTGCCCGGAGGATCATCCGTACCCATCCTCCCCCACTTCCTGGTGTGCAAAACCGCTAACGGCGATACCCGCATGATGACCTACGAAAGTCTGGCCGATGGCGGATTTGCCACGGGTTCCATGCTGGGCTCTGGCGGTTTCATTGTGTACGACGAAGACCAGTGCATTGTGCGCAATACCTGGAATTTCGCCCGTTTCTACGCACACGAAAGCTGTGGCCAATGTTCCCCTTGTCGGGAAGGCACAGGCTGGATGGAAAAAGTACTGCACCGCCTCGAGCACGGCGGCGGCAAAATGAGCGACATTGACCTGCTGGTGGATGTAGCCAAGAAAATTGAAGGTAATACCATTTGTCCACTCGGTGACGCAGCCGCCTGGCCGGTAAGCGCCGCTATTCGCCACTTCCGCGAGGAGTTCGAATGGCACGTGAACGACCCTAAGGCAGCCATGGAGCGGAATTACGGGTTGGTGAATGAGAAAGTTAATGCTTGAAGTCATATGAAGCCTCATCTTCTGTATATTGGACTTATGGTTACTGCGTTGAGTTGTAATAACACAACTATCGTAGAAGGAGTAGTTCAAAATGCAAAAACAGGGGTGCCAATTGAGGGGGCGAAAGTGACCTTAATGTATGAATATCAGGAATATGAGGACCACACTGGAACAGGACAGAAAATTTTCACCACAGATAGTGAAGGGAGATTCTCTTTTTCTGATAAATGCATCTGGGCTACTCATATTTCGGAGGTGCGGGCTCCCCGATATGCTTTAAGTAGAGGAAAATTTCTGGAGGATAATTTCAAAAACAAAGTCGTAATTGAGCTTACACCTTTGGATGGCATCTTGCAGCTAACAGTGAAAAATGAAACAGGTCAGTTTGATTCACTTTTTTTGATTGTTCAAAATGAAGGCACATACTTTCCATACTATTCTACAGGTAACCAAAGCCTTTCGGAGTATCCCTTGTACCTAAATGTAGGAATGAGCTATGTGCAGAACTTTCTCACATGCAAGAGTAATAGCACTCGAATTGGATGGTCAAGTGCTCGACCGATGGAAGGTTTCATTTTTCAGGATTCAGTTTTTGTAGACGATTCAGATACAACCTACTACACTGTTTCTTACTAAATGATACTGTCAACTGTAAAACCCTGAAGCTAATCCACTTGAAACCAACCAAACAAATTTTGACAGATTTGAACGAACAATAATATGCCAAAAGTCACCATAGACGGACAAACCATTGAGGTTGCAGAAGGTACCACCATTCTGAATGCTGCCCGCCAGATTGGCGGTGAGCTGGTGCCGCCTGCCATGTGCTATTATTCCACGCTGAAGGGCTCCGGCGGTAAATGCCGGACCTGCCTGGTGCGTGTTACCAAAGGTTCGGAGAAAGACCCGCGCCCAATGCCCAAACTGGTGGCCTCCTGCCAAACCATGGTCATGGACGGCATGGAAGTAGCCAGCAAAAGCGATCCGAGCGTGGTAGATGCCCGCGCAGCCGTAACGGAATTCCTGCTCATCAATCACCCGCTTGATTGCCCCATTTGCGATCAGGCCGGCGAATGCCACCTGCAGGACCTTGCTTTTGAGCATGGCAAATCCAATACCCGCTACGAGTTTGAGCGCCGTACTTTCGAAAAAATCGACATCGGCCCATATATCAAGCTGCACATGACGCGCTGCATTATGTGCTTCCGTTGTGTGTTCACAGCACAGCAGCTGTGCCCTGAACGGGTACACGGCATCATCCACCGCGGCGACCATGCCGAGATCAGCACTTTCATTGAGAAATCCATTGACAGTGAGTTCAGCGGTAACGTGATTGATGTTTGTCCGGTAGGCGCACTGACGGATCGCACCTTCCGCTTCAAAAGCCGGGTGTGGTTCCTCAATCCTATGGACGCTCACCGTGACTGCCCAACCTGCTCCGGCAAGGCGGTAGTATGGATGTACGGTGGAGAAATTTACCGTGTGACGGCTCGTAAGGATAAATACGGTGAGGTGCACGATTTTATTTGCAACACCTGCCGTTTCCATACCAAAGAAAAAGGCTCCTGGACCATTGAAGGCCCAAGAGACCTGGATCGTCACTCCGTGATTTCACAAAACCACTACGAGCACGGCGAAAAAACGGTGCGGTAATGGATCCGGGTTTTCAAGGGAGCGCCCCATTCGGAAACTGCCTGGGGCGCCCGGTTGGATGCACCGTTGCTGTTTTTGCTTGAAACAAAAAAATTGCCATCAAAGCACCAAAAGAGCCATAAATAACGAACATGACCGCTTTACTACTTTTCAGCCTGGGCATTATCATTGAGAAAGCCACCCTTATTTTGGTGTTGTTTCTGGTTACCCTTGGGGTGGCTGCCTACGCCACTTATGGCGAACGGAAAATTGCCGCTTTTTTCCAGGACCGTCTGGGACCCAGCAATGCCGGTCCGTGGGGTCTCCTTCAGCCCATTGCCGACGGGGTGAAGATGTTCACCAAGGAAGACTTCATTCCGAACCAATCGGAACGCTGGATCTATATCCTGGCGCCGGGAGCCTTTATTTTTGTAGCGCTCATGGCTTCTGCAGTTATTCCATGGGGCACTACCCTAACCCTCGGCGGACTCAACTGGAACCTCCAGGTAGCTGATGTCAACATTGGCATCCTGTACGTGGTCGGTTTGGCTTCTCTGGGTGTGTATGGCATCATGCTCGGGGGCTGGTCGTCCAACAATAAATTCTCTCTGTATGGCGCCATCCGGGCGAGTTCCCAGATGATTTCCTACGAATTGGCGATGGGTCTATCCCTGATTGCCATCGTGATGTTGAGCGGTTCCCTCAGCCTTCGCACCATCATTGAGCAGCAGGCCGATGTATGGAATGTGGTGTATCAGCCACTAGGCTTCATTCTTTTCCTCACCTGTTCTCTGGCAGAGTGCAACCGTGCTCCTTTTGACATGGCAGAGTGCGAAACAGAGTTGATTGGCGGTTACCACACGGAATATAGTTCCATGAAACTGGGCTTCTTCCTGTTTGCTGAATACATAAATATGTTCATCTCCTGTACGGTAATTTCCTGCCTGTATTTCGGTGGATACTACTTCCCAGGGCTGGATCCGAACTGGTTAGGTGGCTTGATGGGCCCCATCATCCTGTTGTCTAAATCATTCTTCTTCATCTTTGTTTTCATGTGGATTCGCTGGACCCTTCCTCGTTTCCGCTACGACCAACTCATGCACCTGGGATGGAAATCCCTCATTCCGCTGGCTATCTTGAATATGTTGCTCACCGGCGCCGGGATTTTGTTTTTTGATAAATAGTCCCTCAAACCACATCAAACAACTAAACGTCATGCAACTCACACAGCGTTCAAAAAACGTAGTTAATAAGGAGATGACCTTCATGGAGCGCATTTATTTGCCTGCCATCCTGAAGGGCTTGTTCACCACATTGAAGCACTTTTTCCGTAAATCCAATACGGTATCCTATCCAAAGGAGCAAAGGCCTTTTGCCCCGGTGTATCGCGGCTGGCACGTTTTGAAACGCGACGAACAGGGTCGGGAGAACTGTACTGCCTGCGGCTTGTGCGCCGTGGCATGTCCGGCAGAAGCCATTACCATGGAAGCGGCAGAGCGGGAAAAAGGAGAAGAGCATCTTTACCGCGAGGAGAAATACGCTGCGGTGTATGAGATCAACATGCTCCGTTGCATTTTCTGCGGCTTGTGCGAAGAAGCTTGTCCGAAAGAGGCGATCTTCCTGACCGACCGCATTGTTCCGAGCGATTATGTGCGTCAGAACTTCGTATTCGGCAAAGACTTGCTGGTGGAAGGCGTAGAGCCGGAGAAGCGTATTGATGTAAGCAAGCGCCAAAAACACAAAACAGAAGCGAAATAAAAAACGACGGGACGTTGGATGCCGGGGCAAATTCCCGGACGTTCAATCTCCAATGGACATAATTTAAGAAAATGGCACAATACCTATTTCTAACACTGGCAGCACTTTCCATACTGGCTGCACTGGGCATGGTGTTCTCCCGTAATCCGGTGCACAGCGTGTTGTTTCTGATCTTCACGTTTTTCTGCATTGCCGGGCAGTACATTCTGCTGAATGCCCAATTTTTGGCAGTAGTGCACATCATCGTATATGCAGGCGCCATCATGGTACTATTCCTTTTTGTGTTGATGTTACTCAATCTCAACAAGGATACAGAACCACAAAAGTCCACCATCTGGCGGATCACTGCGGGCATTGCTTCAGGCATGTTGCTGGTAACCCTGGTAGGAGCGCTTCGCGGTGGCATACAGGTAAGCATACCGGAAAACACCAACGATCAGGTTGGCCTGGTGGAGAACCTGGGTAAAGTGCTGTTCACTGACTTTGTGGTTCCTTTTGAAATTGCCGGCATTCTGTTCCTCGCCGCCATGGTAGGCGCTGTACTGGTGGGTAAACGGGATTTAAAAGCTTGATTTCCATGCTGCATTTCGCAGCGTAAAAATATGTTCAACCATGCTCGAAACTATTAGAACCATCCCTATTGACTACTATGTGTACCTGAGTACCATCCTGTTTGTGATCGGGGTATTCGGAGTACTCACTCGTCGCAACGCCATTGTGGTACTGATGTGTGTGGAGTTGATGCTCAATGCCGTCAACCTGCTATTGGCTGCCTTTTCCACCTATTTGTCTGATGCACAGGGGCAAATCATGGTGTTTTTCATCATGGTAGTTGCTGCGGCAGAAGCTGCGGTAGGTCTGGGCATTTTGGTAATGATCTATCGTAACACCAAAAGCACGGATATTTCATTGCTGGACAACCTTAGAAATTAACGCAGTACCTGAATACGGCGTTTTATCGCCGCATGGGTGTATCGTTTATCGTTCAAGAAATTATGAACCAACTCATACCACTTATCCCCTTTCTGCCGCTGATCGGCTTTGCGATCAATGGATTGTTCGGCCGGCGGTTAAGCAAAACCGCTGTGGGCGTGATCGGCTCGGGGGCGCTGCTCGTGTCTTTTTTGCTGAGTATCATGGCTTTCAACCAGGTGGCCGCCACAGGCGCCATACAGGTCAGCCTGTACCAGTTTTTCTCTGTCGGCAACCTTTCGGCCAATTTTGGTTTCCTGGTAGACCATCTGTCGGTCTGGATGATGCTGATCGTTACGGGAGTAGGCTTCCTGATACACGTGTACAGCATTGGCTACATGCACGACGATGAAGGTTTCTGGAAGTTCTTTGCTTACCTGAACCTGTTCATTTTCTCCATGTTGCTGCTCATCATGGGTGATAACCTCCTGATGCTTTTCTTTGGCTGGGAAGGTGTAGGCTTGTGTTCCTACCTGCTCATTGGTTTTTGGTACACCAACAAGGAATACGGCAAAGCAGCCCGCAAAGCGTTCATCATGAACCGTATTGGCGACCTCGGTTTGCTGCTCGGTATGTTCATGATTTTCCAGAATTTCGGCAGCCTGACCTACTCGGATATTTTCGCGGCACTGCCCAATATTCAGCTGGAGGCCGGCGTAGTTACGCTGATTTGTATGCTGCTCTTTGTGGGTGCTATGGGTAAAAGTGCTCAATTGCCACTCTACACCTGGCTCCCGGACGCTATGGCCGGCCCTACTCCGGTGTCTGCCTTGATCCACGCTGCTACGATGGTAACCGCCGGTATTTATCTGGTGGCTCGTTTCAATCCGCTGTATAACCTTTCACCGGATGCCATGCATTTCGTGGCCATCATCGGTTTGATCACCTGTGTATTCGCTGCAGTAATTGGTTTGAGGCAAAACGATATCAAAAAGGTACTGGCTTACTCTACGGTATCTCAGTTGGGTCTGATGTTCGTAGCTCTTGGCATGGGCGCTTATGCAAGTGCCATGTTTCACGTTACCACGCACGCTTTCTTCAAAGCCTTGTTGTTCCTGGCAGCAGGATCCGTGATTCACGGTATGGGTGGAGAGCAGGACATTCGCAAGATGGGTGGATTGCGCAAAGCCATGCCGGTTACCTTTTGGGTATTCCTGATCGGTACCATGGCCATTTCAGGCTTCCCATTACTGTCCGGTTTCTTCTCCAAGGATGAAATTTTTGCCTACACCTTTGCGCACGGAGGTGCAATTTGGTGGGGACTTGCCAGTCTGGGTGCGATATTGACCGCCATTTATATGTGCAGGCTGTTGTATGTCACCTTTTTTGGTGAGTTCCGCGGCACTCACGAGCAGGAGCATCACCTGCATGAGAGTCCGAAAATCATGACGGTTCCGCTCATTATTCTCGCGGTGCTTTCTGTTGCTGGTGGTTTTCTGAACACCCCACATTTCCTGCACCTTGGTAACGACCAATGGTTGGCACACTGGTTCAACTCGGTGATTCCGATGAACGAGATACACCTGGATGCAAGTACGGAATGGATGCTGATGAGTATTACCACCACTTTGGCACTGATCATTATAGCCGCCTCATACTTCATCTACGGCAAACCTTCCAATCTTCCGGTTGCTGATGAAGCTCAAACCGGCTTTACCAAGGTGATTGCAAACAAGTTTTACGTAGATGAGATCTACGATGCGCTGGTGGTTCGTCCGGTGGAAAAACTGTCAAAACTCTTCCATTACTATGTGGACATTCAGGGAATTGACGGTCTCGTAAACGGCATTGCCTCTGCAGTAAGCAGCCTTGGAGCGCAGGTGCGTAAATTGCAGAACGGCAATATTGAGTACTACCTGCTGGGCATGGTAGCAGGCGCTATCCTGTTGATGCTCACATTCTGGGCATAATTTGGAATAACCCTGAAACAACCCTGGTACAAAACAAGAAAGACTGACGAATGTCACTGATATTTATCCTCATACCACTTATCGCTTCTGCGATTTTGTTGCTGCTTCGCCCGGCGGGCCTGTCGCGTCACCTGGCGCTCGCAGCTACTCTGGCCAATTTAGCAGCCACTGTCTACTGTCTGAGTTGCGACTACAGTCAGGGCATGACCTGCAATTTTTCTGTGCCCTGGGTACCTTCCGCCGGCATTCACTTCAGCCTGGGCATGGATGGCATTACCCTCATCATGCTGGTGCTGACCAACCTGTTGGCGCCCCTCATTCTGTTGACCAGCTGGGAGCATAAATTCGACAATGAGCCCCGGTATTACGGGCTTGTGTTGATGATGCTAGCCGCACTGAATGGCGTGTTCCTGGCGCAGGATGGCCTGGTATTCTACATTTTCTATGAGTTGGCCCTGATCCCGATCTATTTTATCTGCGCCATCTGGGGCGGACAAGATCGCATCAAGGTTACGTTGAAGTTTTTCATCTACACTTTCGTAGGATCACTGTTCATGCTGGTGGCCTTGTTGTGGGTGTACTTGCAAACCAATGTCAACGGTGCACACTCCTTTGCATGGGCCGATTTGACTGCAGTGCAATTATCACCCACTGCGGCGCACTGGGTACTGGTGGGCTTCTTCCTGGCCTTTGCCGTCAAGATGCCGGTATTCCCATTCCACACCTGGCAGCCTGATACCTATGTGACCTCTCCTACTACCGGCACCATGCTTCTTTCCGGTATCATGCTGAAGATGGGTGCTTACGGGGTAATTCGCTGGATGGTACCACTGGCCCCCGAGGCAATGCATACCGTTGATCCGCTGTTCATCTCACTGGCCGTTTTCGGCATTCTGTATGCCAGCATCATCGCCGTAAAACAATCCGACCTCAAGCGTTTGGTAGCTTATTCTTCCATTGCGCACGTGGGCTTGATTGCCGCCGGTATTATGGCCTGGAACAAGCCGGGCGTACAGGGTGGTATCATCCAGATGCTTAACCACGGTATCAATGTAGTGGGCTTGTTCTTCATTGTGGATTTGCTGGAGCGCCGCCTGGGCACCCGATCCCTCGCCGACATGGGAGGAATCGCCAAGTCTGCGCCCAAATTTGCCACCTTATTTATGATCATTGTGCTGGGTTCAGTAGCTGTGCCGCTTACGAATGGTTTCCCTGGTGAATTCCTGCTGCTGAACGGAGTTTGGACGTATAACTTCTGGCTGGGCGTCTTGTCCGGACTGACCATCATTTTCGGTGCGGTGTATATGCTGCGCGCCTACGGATTGGTGGTGTTTGGCGAGGCCAGACCGGAAACCGAGCGCTTTGAGGATGTAAATACACGAGAATTCCTGGTACTGGGAATTATTGCAGGTTTGGTTATTGTACTGGGCTTTTTCCCACAAACCATTCTTGGCCTCACAGAAGCCAGTGTAGACCGCATTCTAAGTGCCGTACAACTGTAAACCATGCAATTCTCTCTTCGCGACCACGATCATATACCACTGAACAACCTGTTAAAAGTGTTGAATCTGGTGGAAACAGGAGGAGAAGCAAACCTCCGGATTGTAGACGGCGAGGTGAAAGTGAATGGCCAGGTTGAAACCCAAAAAAGAAAGAAACTGCGTCCAGGCGACGTGGTTCTGTTTGAAAGCACCAAGATAGAGATCACCCAATAGCCCCAATAACAACTTAGCAAAGAAGATGACCGCACTACTGATACTCTTTTTAACGGCAATTGCCGTCTTGTTTGCAGGCTTGAACAACCGCTCGCTGCTGCAACCCCTGTCGCTCATAGGTACTTTGCTGGCGTTGGCTGCCACGGGCTATGATCTGTTCGGGCCTGGCTTCGGCTGGGGCGCCGAATATGCCGCCATGTTTCGTTTTATGCCGTTTGCCAATGCGTTTGCCGGAGTGGCCATCCTTGCCACTGCGCTGATCATTGCGCTCTCGGGCTGGGGATTCAGAAACCTGAATTCAACGCTTGGCGACCATTACGGTTTGATCCTGTTCAGCCTCTGTGGCGCACTGGTGCTGTTTTCCTTCACCAATCTCACTATGCTCTTCCTTGGCATTGAGATCCTGAGTATTCCGCTGTATGTATTGGCAGGTAGTCGGCGCGATGACCCTTCCGGTAACGAAGCAGCCCTGAAATACTTCCTGATGGGTTCATTTGCCACCGGCATTTTGTTGTTCGGCATGGCCCTGGTATACGGTGCTACCGCCAGCTTTGATTTGGCTACCATCAGTCGTGTTATTGGCAATGGCGATCAAATGCCCGGAATGTTGAAAGTGAGCATTCTCGTCCTCATCATGGGTCTGAGTTTCAAGGTTTCCGCGGTGCCTTTCCATTTCTGGGCGCCTGATGTTTATCAAGGCAGTCCCAATCTGATCACTGCCTTTATGGCCACGGTGGTAAAAACCGCAGGTTTTGCCGCCTTCTATCGTCTTTTTGCCATCGCATTCCCGGGCGCCGAAAGTTTTTGGAGCATCCCGGTAGCCCTGGTAGCAGCCTTGACTATGACGGTAGCCAATATCACCGCCATCTTCCAGCAGGATTTCAAGCGCATGATGGCGTACTCCAGCATTTCCCATGCCGGTTACCTGCTGTTGGCCGTATTGGCCATCGGGACAGCAGGGGCGGATAAGGCCATGCTGTTCTACACACTTACCTATTCCCTCGCTACCATTTGTGCCTTCGGCGCCTTTATTGTGGTAGCAGAGCAAACCGGCAAAAGCACCTTTGATGCCTTCAATAGTCTGGGTAAGAAACAGCCGTTAATGGCCGCAGTACTCGCTCTTTCCATGCTTTCGCTGGCGGGTATTCCGCCGCTGGCCGGTTTCTTTGGCAAATACTTCCTGTTCACCGCAGCTTTTGCCAAATACCCCTGGTTGATTGTACTGGCTGTTATCAACTCCGCCATTTCCATCTATTACTACTTCAAAATCGTGATTGCCATGTACTTCAGTCGCGAGGAGGGCCCGGAAACAGCGGTGGAGTTGCCTGCAGGTATTCGGTGGGCAGTTCTTGTTGGATTGGCCCTGATAGCCTGGCTCACCTTTGCGCCGGAAAGCGTTTATGGGTTGATTTAACTGCTGTTCACCCATAATGGAAAGCCTCGTAGATTTGTCTTGATCTGCGAGGCTTTTTTGTTGACCATTTTTCAAACACTCAAATAACAAGATGTAGATATGCGCAATATTTTCAAACTTTTTCTCCCGGTACTTTCTTTATTCTTCTGGCAATGCGGGCAGACGCCTCCACCACCAGTGTTGCCGGAAACTGCCATGCAAGCCCCCCCACCCTCTCCGGCGCCGGAGGTTTATTGGTATGTATTAAATGTTGACAAACTCAACCTTCGGGACCAGCCCAATAAAAATGGGACAGTGCTGGTCCAGTGGTC
>JADZFI010000215.1 GCA_020850025.1 Saprospiraceae bacterium | reverse complement strand
GCATACCCAACCGCACAACTGGCGCGAGAAAATAGAGTCCGCCTGGCTCAGCGGATGTCGCCGTTTCGACGGGGCTTTGCGCGGTTTTGGTGGCTGCCCCATGGCAAAAGACGAACTCACCGGAAATATGGCCATGGAAAACCTGGTGTTTTTCATGGACGAACAGGGCGTTGAGCCAGGGCTCGATCGCTCGGCCTTTGGGAAAAGCCTGCGCATGGCCGACGAGGTTTTTCATTAACGCGGCACTTCAGGAATGTCATCATCGCAAAAAAAAATAGTGATTCTCAGTCCGGCGCACCCGCTGCGTGGCGGGATTGCAGCTTCATCTGAACGACTGGCTCAGGCGCTGCAGGAAGCCGGACACGAGGTGGTGATCTATTCCTTTTCCCTGCAATACCCCGCTTTTCTCTTTCCCGGGAAAACCCAGCTTACGGACGATCCAGCGCCCGAAGGGTTGGTCATTAAGACCCGCCTTAACTCCATCAACCCTTTCAACTGGATCCGGACGGGCTGGCAGATCGCACGTGAGCAGCCTGATCACATCATTGTACGGTTTTGGCTGCCGTTCATGGGCCCCAGTCTGGGCACTACCCTGCGCATTGCGCGCTGGTTCAGCGCAAAAAAAATGCAGATCACTGCCCTGGTCGACAACATCATACCGCACGAAAAACGTCCGGGCGACCGGATTTTTGCCCGTTGGTTTGTGGGCGCCTGTGATGATTTCGTGGTCATGTCCAAATCGGTAGGCGCCGAAATCCGGCAATTCACCCGCAAGGAAGTCCGGTTCTCCCCGCATCCGGTGTACGACACATACGGCGCACCGGTAGATGCTCAGGAAGCGCGTCAATTGTTAAAACTACCTGCCAAGGCCCCTTTGGTGTTGTTCTTCGGATTCATACGAAAATACAAAGGGCTCGACCTGCTCCTGGAGGCCCTGCAACACACCCCTCCCCATATCCATGCCGTGGTGGCCGGCGAATGTTATGAAGACTGGTCGTTCTATCAGGAAATCATAGACAAGCACCACCTGGACGATCGGGTGCACATTTACCATGATTTCATCCCTGCCGAGCTGGTAAAATGGTATTTTTCAGCAGCCAATCTGGTGGTACAGCCCTATCGGACAGCCACCCAGAGCGGCATTTCCCAGATTGCCTACCATTTTGAAAAGCCCATGGTGGTCACGAATGTGGGCGGCTTGCCGGAAATTGTTACCCACGGAGTATCCGGATATGTTGTCCCCCCGGAGCCTGAAGCGTTAGCTGCAGCCATTCAGGATTATTTTGAAGGAAACCGGCAAAATACCATGGTAGAAGGGGTAAAAACAGAGAAAAAGCGTTTCTCCTGGGAAGCATTGGTCGAAAAGTTGTTGCACCCGGACAACCATAGTCCGGCCTAATCACATCTGCAATAAACGATGGACGGCTTACGATGGACGGCTTACACCGTCCACCGTTCAAAAACACACTTTTTCCCATGAAATATCTACTAACCACATTCATCCTGCTCCTGGGCTTTTCTCTTTACGCCCAAAACGCTGATCAATCAAAGGATGGAGCAGTCGGCAAAATGTCGTTCGGCTTCATTGGTGGCGTTTCCATTACGGATTTGCCGTTTACCCAACCTTTTTATGTTGAAGGAGAGTCCATTAACACCAACAATGAAGTAACCTACTTTGCGGGGGTGGCCTTGCGGCGCACTATGAAAAACCGGTTTGCAGCGTTATTGGAGGCGCAATATGCTGTAAAAGGCTTCCGGATTGCCTCTGCGCCGCTGGAAAATCGTTGGCATTTTCACTATCTCGATTTCATTCCACAGGTAGAATATAACGTTTACCGCGGCTTTCATGTCTCTCTGGGAGGCTATTGGGGTATATTACTGGAAGAACGTTTCAAGGAAGGCGATGGAGACTGGAATAAGGTGGACCGAAGTTTCTTTCAATATGCCAGGAACAATGATTTTGGCGCGGTAGGAGGCATCAGTTTCCGACACAAGCGATTTTCTGCGCTGTTGCGCTACCAGCATGGCATCAATCTGGCCAGCAAGGGGGTGCAATACACCAACGATATCGGAGAAGTGGTCAATTTGAGTCAGCGCAACCGGACGCTTATGCTGGGGCTTGGGTTCAATATCCTGTGAGAGCTTGTTCGGGATTTGGGTTTGAGGCGAGATCCCGAACAAGCGCTACAAAGAAAGGGCGCCAGGAATTGCTCCTGAACGCCCTTTTCAATGGATCGTGATCCCGACAGGGGTCGAACCTGTAGCCTACAGATTAGAAATCTGTTGCACTATCCATTGTGCTACGGGACCGGATTCGGGTGCAAAAGTAAAAACTCGTTTGGAAAGTTCCGCTTACCTTTCGGGCAAAACTATTTTTATGACAACTTCTGTTTCCAATGTGCAAATAGAAGAGGGTTGGAAGCAGGCTCTGGCCCCGGAGTTTCAAAAGCCCTACTTTGCTGAAATCAAGGCATTTCTACTGGCAGAAAAACAGGCCGGAAAAACCATTTACCCTCCAGGACCATTGATTTTCAATGCTTTCAACAAAACGCCTTTTCACAATGTGGAGGTGGTAATTCTTGGGCAAGATCCTTATCACAATCCCGGGGAGGCTATGGGATTGTGTTTTTCAGTGCCGCACGGGATCAAAACGCCCCCCTCGCTTATCAATATTTATAAAGAAATAAAAAACAGTCTGGGCATTGATCCGCCTAATCACGGCGATTTGAGCAAATGGGCGGAACAAGGCATTCTGTTGCTCAATGCCATGCTCACAGTGGAGGCCCGCAAACCGGCCAGTCACCAAAAAATAGGCTGGCAAACCTTTACAGATGCCGTTATACGCACCATTTCAGAGCAAAAACAAGGGGTGGTTTTCCTGCTCTGGGGAAACTTTGCGCGATCCAAAAAAGCACTCATTGATGGCAGAAAGCACCACATTCTGGAGGCAGCACACCCCTCTCCGCTTGCCGGAAATGCCTTTCAGGGTTGCGGACATTTTGCCCGCACCAACGAACTTCTGATAAAAGAGGGAAAAAAGCCAATTGACTGGTCGTTAGGCGCCTGATACAGGAATGTCACGGCTACGCCGTTTTAAGGGATTTAGTTATTTGCTTAAATTATTCGTGGGATCAACCAAAAACGGTTCAGGTTGATCCATCTCCAGTTTCCGGAAGCAAATCTTTTTTCAGCCGGAGGCCACAAATCAGGTGGCGGAGCCTCGCCGAATGTTTCCAGATAGCGTTGTTTTGTTTGCTCGTAATGCAAGTGAAATTTGGCCCGTTCGGCATTACCACCTTCCGTGGGGGTATGATGTAAGGGGCGCTGCAGCACTTCCCCGCAGAAATCATCCCAGTACAACTTGCTATAAATCAGGTGCAAATGCCATACCTGATCCACCTCTTCGGAAGGCGTAACCGGCTGCGTACCAGTACAGGCCAGGTACACAAAGCGTTTGTATTCCTCAATAGCCCTGAGTGCGAACCTGCGCGACCAGCCGTTTTCCCTCGCCAGGCGGTGAGAAAATGTGAGCGCCACGCAGGGCTTGTCCGGATGGTAAGCTTTTATTCGCTGCCAAAGTGGATCGGTCAGGTTGTTCATGGTAAGAGAATGATATAAATTAATCGCCACCACAACCACCACCACAGCCGCTGCAACCGCCATCTCCGCCACCATCTCCGCCGTCGCCGCCATCTCCTCCGCCGTCGCCATCGAATCCCACACCGGTGTCGCCGGTATCAGCGTCAATTCCGTCGAGGAAGTCTGCATCATCCTGCCAATCGGCGCCGTTGTCAGGAGTGCTGTCCTGATCGTCTGCGGATTCCGGATCAGGAGAGGCTTCAGAAGTTCCTCCGGCATCATTGACCACTGTTCCTGTGTCTTCTGATCTTTTTTTCAAATCACCCATTTCGGCATCCAGATAGCCCGTTTGTTCAAACATTTGTCCGAAGTACCCTTCAATACCCGGAATTAACAAAACCAATCCACTCAATTGAGCCGCCATGGCAGCTGCATTGGGCGATTTATCCCGCAACAGTCTGGGCAGATCCTGTCCTTTTTGAATGGCCGTTCGAGCGTTGTACAGCGCCTGGTCGCCTGCTTCTGTGCGCTGGGGCTGTTTTTCGGCATCCATTTCTATCAATCCCTGGCGAATCAGTCCTCCGAGTAAAAACTCCTGATGAAATGCGGTATTGCCTTTATAATACAACCCAAGATGCTTACGCCATTCCTTGCTGGTACAATGATCCATTTGAGCCGGGCGCGCATCTGCAACCGTTTTAAGGATTTGAACAATGGCGGGGGCATTCCGCCCGGCCTGGAGCAATTTTTGCTCTCCTTCCGGACTGATGAATAACATGGTATGGTCTTTTCTTGCCTCCACTGCATAGGCTACTATGATGATGGCTAATACAATCCCAACAGCTATATGGATGGCAAAACCGCCCACTGTGAGCGCCAGAAAAAGCCAGAATCCAGGGTGAAGCGGTCGTTTTCCGCGGCGGGTATTGACCCAGCCCAACAGGATCAATTCCTTTAGAAACAGGGACAATGCCTGTTTCACCTGCTCCGTTTGGGGAGCTTCCAATGTTTTAATTTCGGCAGCAGAAAGTTTGATCGCCATTTAAAAGGGGAATAGGATTTTGATTTGAACAAATATACTTCGTTTGAGCCGTTCAGGCTGCAACATTAGATAAATGGCCTTGTTTTTGCGACAATTCCTCCTATTATCATCCAATAGACTTTTAGCATCCTGCGTTAAGGAGCAACCTCTTTCAAAAAAACTTTTGTTTTTTTTCAGGGTCAGGCAACCGCGACCGATCAATTCACACCAAACATTTTGTTCAAACCAACATGCATCAATTCAGCGATCAGGAACTTGTTAGCGGCATCCTTAGCGGGAGTTCGGCACATCAATCGGCGCTTTACCAGAAGTTCAGCGTGCCGATGTTTCGGGTACTGCTGCGATATGCCAAAGACAGAGCAGAGGCGGAAGATATGTTGCAGGATGGCTTTGTTCGGGTTTTCCGGGATATGGGGCAATTTCGGGGCGACGGCGCTCTTGGGGGATGGATACGGCGGATCATGGTGAATACAGCGCTCAGCCATCTTCGGAAACAGCGCGATTTTGTGAAGGATGTACCGGATTTTAATGTTTTTGAAAGCAAGTTCCACACAGAAGAAGATTTTGCCTCCAACCTGGATGCGGAAACGCTCCTGTCGTACCTGCAAAAACTACCACCTGGTTACCGAGCAGTGTTCAACTTTTACGCCATTGAAGGTTTTAGCCATGAAGAAATTGCAGAACAAATGGGTATCAGCATCGGCACCAGTAAAAGTCAATTGTATAAAGCCAGGGAATTTTTGAAAAAGATCCTGGACAAATCATTCATATCCTGACAAAGCGTTTGAACGAATGGCTCATGAACGTGTCCCCAAACCGGTTTCCATGATCCATCCGATTGAAGCCACTTGTCTGATTTAAAACAACCAAACCACTCATGACAGACCAACAAAAGCCCGAACGCGTTGACGAACTGTTCCGCCAAGCCTTTGAGCAACTGCCCGATGGCCCGGCAAGTTCAGGTTGGGACAAGCCTTCCGATCGTGTTTGGCAAAACATACAAGCCGATATGGCTAAAACCCAAAAAGGCTGGAGCATGCAGGCAATCCTGTTGCTAGGCGCCATGGCGCTGCTGATTGCCGCAGGAATATACTGGACGATAAGCCGCCCTGAACCTTCTGCTCCAAACCCTGTTATACCAACATCGGTGGAACAAATTACACCCTCCGCACAAGAAAATCTACCTGCCAAGGCAGCGGATTCAACCCCAGTGGAATCTAAAAACAAACCCGGTATCGATCCGAAGAAACCGGCCAAACAAACAAACACATCAGCGCCCGCAAGCAAAACATTGGATAACGCTGCACAGCCGCTTCCGGGTAGTAAAACCACCTTGCCTCCCAATACTACAGAGGCAAATAAACAGCAGCGATAAGGCCCAAAGATTCATTTTAGCAGTGATAATGAAGCCCGGTGGAGCGCATTCCGCCGGGCTGATTTTTTTTAT
>JADZFI010000214.1 GCA_020850025.1 Saprospiraceae bacterium | reverse complement strand
TGCACCACGTGACCGGACGGTGCGCCCTTGAGCTTTGGGTCGGTGGAGAAAGAATACTGTGTTTTGGCCACACAAACGGGGTAATGGCCGTATTTTTCCTGTAATTTCTTGATACGCGTGCGCACATCCGAATCAGCAACGATGTCGGAAGCGCCGTAGATCTTGGTGGCAATGGCCTTCATTTTGTCCCACAGCGGCTGATCGTCGTTGTAGACAAACTTGAAGTTGTTCTCGCTATTTTCAATGACATCCACCACTTTCCGGGCCAGGTTTTCGGAGCCTTTGCTGCCTTCTGCCCAGTGCTTGGACACCACCACCGGCACGCCATAAGGGGCCAGTTTTTCTTCCAGCAGTTTGATTTCTGCCTCGGTATCAAAGGTGAAGTGATTGATGGCCACCACGCAGGGAAGGCCGTAGTGTTCACGGATGTTGCGCACGTGGCGTTCCAGGTTGGCGAAGCCTGTGGCAAGTGCCTCCAGATTTTCCTGATTGAGCTCTGCCAGATCCACTCCTCCGTGGAATTTGAGGGCGCGAAGAGTGGCCACCAGCACTACTGCATCCGGACGCAGACCGGCTTTGCGGCATTTGATGTCGATGAACTTCTCTGCCCCGAGGTCGGCGCCGAAGCCCGCCTCTGTTACCACATAATCGGCCAGCTTGAGGGCGTTTTTGGTGGCCGTCACAGAGTTGCAGCCGTGCGCGATATTGGCAAACGGGCCGCCATGGATGAAGGCAGGTGTGTGTTCCAGGGTTTGCACCAGATTTGGCTTGATGGCATCCTTCAGCAGCACCGCCATGGCGCCATGGCCTTTCAGGTCGCGGGCATGCACCGGCTTACGGTCGTGGGTGTACCCGACCACGATGTTCCCGAGCCGCTCCTTCAGATCGGACAGCGAAGTGGCGAGGCAAAAAATGGCCATTACTTCGGAGGCCACTACAATATCAAAGCCGTCTTCACGGGGATAGCCGTTGGAGATGCCTCCCAATCCGACCACGATATCGCGCAGGGCGCGGTCGTTCATATCCACCACCCGTTTCCAGGTAACGCGGCGCACATCAATGCCCAGTGCATTTCCCTGGTGAATGTGATTATCCACCAGTGCTGCCAGCAGGTTGTTGGCCAGGGCAATGGCATTAAAATCGCCCGTAAAGTGCAGGTTAATGTCTTCCATCGGGATAACCTGGGCATAACCGCCACCGGCAGCGCCGCCTTTCATCCCGAATACCGGACCCAGGCTGGGTTCGCGCAGGCAGATCATGGTTTTTTTGCCGATTCTGCTCAAGCCGTCGCCCAGGCCTACGCTGGTGGTGGTTTTACCTTCCCCAGCCGGAGTAGGGCTGATGGCGGTCACCAGAATTAATTTGCTGTTGGGGTTTTCTGGTAATGAGTCCAGATAAGCCAGATCCACTTTGGCTTTATAATGGCCATAGGGTTCCAGGACTTCATCCGGAATACCCAGTTTTTCTGCGGCAAGAGGAATGATTCTTTTGGGGGTTGCAGACTGTGCGATTTCGATATCCGAGCGCATAATTTGAATTTTAGTTGTTGGTTGGGAAATACTGCGCAAACATCTTCAATCCGGCGGACAAATCATGCGTTGCAGGAAATAATATTTCTACGCCCCGAGCGCAATTCAGGCAGCAATGCTCCTGTATGCCGCATCAAATGACAATCAACGACTATTCTGATTTTTACCCCAATAAAACATATAGTTGAAGTCGGCATTGCCCGTATCTTGTCATGCCAAATTCTCCAAACCTTTACACACTTGCGATGCACACTCGTTTCGTTCTGAGTACCATAATAGCAGTTTTTTCACTGCTTACCAGCATACATGGCCAATGTCCGGCGGGCTTTGATACTGTAAGGCTGGAAATCAATCCGGATTCCTATTATGCCGAGGCAAGCTGGAAAATTTATGAAAAAAATGATCCCGCTATTGTACACGCCTCCGGCGTACTCAACGCCGACAGTCTGCATGTTTTCAACCTTTGTATTCCGCAAGGGAGTTGCAAAGTATTGGAAATGGCCGATGAGCAGGGGGATGGATTTTTCCCGGACGGATGGTACCGGTTGTATGTTAACGGAGTGCTCATACGCGAAAGCGTGGGGTATTATGCCTCCTTTCAACGCACCGACTTTGGCTGCCCACCAGGCTCCAATTGCAACTCTCCCCTTCCACTGACGCTGGGCACATTTGCTACCCCTGATGGAAACGAAACATGGTATGTTTTCATGCCGGCCGATACCGGTATTTACACGATCTCCACTTGCAATGCCCCCTGCAAAGCCAAAGTGTGGGGATACAGCCAATGCAACGGCATCATCCTGTCGGAAGGCGTGATGGGCGCCATTTTTTACGCCGATAGCGGCTGTCCGGACAGTTCCGCACTTGCCTCTGTCTTTCTTGCCGGTGGCGAGGAATACCTGATACGTATTCGTTATGCCACACCTGGCTGTAGCCCGGAACCACTGCCCTTCACGGTCACCTTTCAGGGGCCAATTGTAGGCTGCATGGATCCCATAGCCTGTAATTACGAGCCGCTTGCCACCGTAAGCAGCGGAAATTGCTTGTACAATGGCGACCCGCTATGCCCCAATGCACCTGACATCGCCATCGACCAGGATTTGCTGGTCAGTTCGCTTGAATTCAGCGACCAGTTCAGTGATGATGCCTGTTATGTAGCAGAAGGTTGTTTGCGCGGATTCGGCAACCGCCATGTCATTAAATTCGACACCCGGATCCGGAACATTGGTAATGCTGATTATTACGTTGGCCCAAAGCCTACCGACCCCAACGACCCCTCCAATCATTTCGTACTGGATCCTTGCCATGGCCACTACCATTACGTAGGCTATGCAGAATATATCCTGTTTAATTCCCAGGGCAAACGAATTCCCATTGGCTCCAAAAACGGCTTTTGCCTGCTGGATGCAGAGTGCCCGCTGGGCATTACGGCCAAATACAAATGCACCGACATGGGCATTACGGCCGGATGCAGCGATGTGTACGACAAAGCCAACACCTATTGTCAGTGGATCGACATTACGGATATCCCTGCAGATGATTACACCATGGTGGCCCGGGTAAACTGGAACCAACGGCCAGATAAACTCGGCAGGGTGGAAAAAACCTTTGATAACAACTGGGCTCAGGCATGTTTTACGCTGGTGTACGACGGCAGTACGCCGGATGTCATTTTCAATCCCGACTCCTGTAAACAATACACCGATTGTGCGGGCGTGTTATTTGGCGATGCACAACCGGATTGCAATGGCATTTGTAACGGTCCGGCGTTGCACGGCGACCTGGACCAGGATACCATGCAGACCCTGACCGATGTACAGACGTATCTCGCTGCGGCCTTAATGCCAGGTTTAGATATCACGCCCTGCAACGACCTTTATGAAGACGGAGATATTGACCTTATGGACGCAGCACTGTTGCAGGAATGTGCCATTCATGCCGATAGTATCCAGTACTGGACCCAACGATTCCCCTGTCAGTTTCCAAGCGGCATTTACAATGAGCAGGATCTGGTAACCATTCTGGCCGGGGCGCTGGACACTGTAGCCAAGACCTTTGATATTGACATGGTGAATCCTGGTCATGCCATAATGGGTTACGAACTTTCGGTAAGTGGCCTGACCATCGAGTCCGTGGAAAATGTGGTGAACGATTACCATGGTACTCCACAATTCAATCCGGCCAGCGGAAAAATTCTGGCACTGGCTGCAGATGAGAGTACCATTCAGAAGCATGCCACACCCGGCACTTTTATCAGGGTGCATTACTCTGAACTTACAGCCGATGAGGTTTGTGTTTCAGAGGTAAAATCAGTGGTGAACCACAATTACCACAAGAGCAATGCTGTCATCGGAAATCCTTCCTGCGTGCCGGTGAATATGGTGGGCACTCAAGAGCCGGTGGCGCCATTTGCCGTATTTGTCCAGCCTAACCCCATGACGGAAAGTTGTACCATTTATTTTGAAAATCCGGATGCAGAACCCATGCAACTTGTGCTGACAGACATGTTGGGCAGAACAGTTTTATTGCTCACAGATTTGCGCAGCAATTCCGTGTTCATGGAAAGAAAAAACCTTCCTGAAGGATCTTATGCCTTTTCACTTCAGGGCAAGCGTGGAAGTGTAAGTGGAAAAATTCTCATGCGGTAACCTGACCTTTATTAGCCAAACTGCATATTTTTAACAAGTTAATAAAAAAAAGCAGGACTTTTACGGTGTTTAGGCATCGTCGAAGACTTGCTTTCTCTTTCACTAAATCAAATCTCTCATGCAACAATCCTTACAACGCAGCTTTTTTCTGTTTGCAGCCTTGATGCTTGCAAACACCCTGTTTGCTCAGACGCCCTTCTGGTCTGAAAACTTTACCAATGGCTTGCCCTCCAGCTGGTCTACCACGGATGGCTCCAACCAGGGAGTACTCTGGACCTGGTGTGCCGATCCACTACTTGGCGACAGTAACCCTGGATGCTCTGAGCCATGGGATGATGCCCTGAACGCTCAGGTGCCTTTCAATTCCGCTACCGCAAGCACAGGATTTATGGTAATGGATTCTGATGATCCCGGAGGTCTGCCAACGCCACACGTATCCCGCCTGACCACCTCTGCCATTGATTGCAGCGGAAAAAGCCAGGTGTTCCTCACCTTCCAAACCCATATCGGGGTGTTTGAGTTGGACGCCGATGCAAATGCTATTTTGCGTGTAAGCACCAACGGTACTACCTGGACAGATTATACCATTTTCAACGGCCTGACCACTACCGTGCGCTGGTCGGAAAATCCGGAAATTCCGATTATTGATATTTCTGCCACCGCAGCCAACGCCGGTACCGTATACCTGCAATGGCAATGGACCGGCAACTGGGAATATATGTGGAGCGTTGACGACGTCGAGTTGTACGACCAGAACCCAACTCCAGGCAATGACATGGCCATCAGCGCCTTTTTCTACCCTGTGTCAAGCTTTGCTTCGCCTGCTTCCCAAATCGCTACCGATACCTTTTCTTTTGAGGTTAACCTGACCAACAACGGTCTGAACCCACAAACCAACATTGTGGTGACTGCCTATGTGAAGGAAGACGGTGGCGCAACCCTGCACACCCAAACCATCACCATTCCGGAATTGGCTGCCGGCGTACAGGACACCGCTTTTCTGTTCCCTCAGCTGTATGCACCGGAACTGCAAAATGGTGTTTATCTGATTGGCTATACCCTCACTTCCGATTCACTCGACCAGCGCCCCAACGATAATGAGCGGGAAAGCCCATTCGTAGTGAGCAACGATTTCTTTGCAAAAGAAGACGGCCCGGAACAAGGCTACCGCCCAAGTGCAGGCGGCGACTGGGCAGTGGGCAACCTCTACCGCATGGGCGCAGGCGCATTCGACATGTATAAAGCGACCGAAGCAGAGTTTGCTTTCACCAGCAATGATGATGAAATTCCGGTGGGTGAAGTGGAGGCAGCTATTTACCTCTTCAAAATCAGCAACGATGTGGCGCCTGACTTCTCCAACTTTGACGGTTCCGGCTTCCTCACCTCCAGCATGGAATGGTTGGGTGTTGCCAGCTACGAAGCTCCAGACAGTCTTCAGGGCTATCAAATACAGCGTGTTGAACTCTCTGACCTGAACACCGCCCTCCCGGGAGTAGTGCTCGAACCAAATACGCGCTACCTGCTCGCAGTGGAATATGGTGGCGCCAATGCCAGTGTTTTCCATGCCTTCAACGACGACGTATATTACTACTTCCCGTCTACGTTTATTTTCAACACCGACTGGAATCCGTTCGGCTTTGGCGGCGATGTAAATGCAGTGTTGCGACTGTACATCAGCCTGGTATCTACTACTGATGAAACGGTGCTGCCTGACAACACCATCAAAGTGTTCCCGAATCCGGTTCGTGAAACGGTACAACTCGGTATCGAATTTGCCGAGCCTACTGATGCTACTATCACGATTGCCGACATCAATGGCCGGGTCATTCACGTGGAAGACCGTCAGGCTTTGACGCAGGAAACACTTCAGTATCGTTTGCCACAACTGGCCTCCGGCACTTATCTGGCGCGTATTGCTACAGCTAAAGGCACGTTGACCAAGAAGTTTGTGGTGCAGAAGTAACAGGACAACATAGTCATTTGTATTCCCGCAGATAGCGCAGATATACCGCTGACAGACGCAGAATTCAATGCGTTTCAGATTCCGGTAGCGCTGTCTGCGGGAGTTTTTTTTGGGGGCTATTTCAGCATACTCAAAACAGCCCTCGCCGCCCTTTCCGACGCCCCGCCATCGCCTAACAGATGACGCAGATCAGCGTAGCCGGCTTTGATTTCGGCTGCTATTTCCGGCTTCAGGATATCCCGCAACGCAGCTGCGGTATTCTCCAGCGTTAGCTCCTGCTGAATGAGTTCGCGTACCAGCGGGTGGTCTACGATGAGATTCACCAAAGAAATGTACTTTACGTTTACCAACCGTTTGGCTATTTGGAAAGAGATCGGATTGCCTGCATAACAAACCACCTGTGGCACGTCCAGCAGGGCTGTTTCGAGGGTAGAAGTGCCGGATTTGACAAGAGCAGCCCTGGAGCGCTGCAAAATGGCGTAGGTATTGCCTCTCTCCAGTTTAACCGCCGGGTATTCGGCCAAAAACTCTTGATAGTAGCTCTCCGGAAGAGAACCAGCCCCGGCTATAACAAAACGGTATTCCGGGAATGCCCGGGTGGCCTTCAGCATGACCGGCAATATCCTGCTCACTTCCTGTTTTCTGCTCCCGGGCAAAAGCGCGATGGTATTGCCCGTTTCTGCTTCCTTGTGCTGTTGCAAACCTCCCAGCGCATCCAGCAGCGGGTGTCCGACGAATTCGGCGTCAATATCGTATTTTTTGAAAAACTCCTTTTCAAAAGGAAGAATGACCAGCAGCTTGTCTACATCCCGTTTAATGGCCTTTGCCCGTGAGGCATGCCAGGCCCAGAGTTGCGGCGAGATATAGTAGATGACCCTGATGCCCTGCTCTTTGGCCCATTTGGCTATGCGCAGGTTGAACCCGGGATAATCTATCAGCACCAGAGCATCCGGTTTGTATTGGAGAATATCCGCTTTGCAAAAAGCAATGTTGCGCAGGATCGTGCGCAGGTTCTTGGCCACCTCAACAAAGCCCATAAAGGCGAGGTCACGGTAGTGTTTTACCAGGCTTGCTCCGGCCTGCTCCATCATATCGCCCCCCCAGGCTCTGCACTCCAGCTCAGGATGCTGGCGATACAGCGCTTTCAACAAATTGGATCCGTGCAAATCTCCCGATGCCTCCCCGGCAATGATATAAAGTCGCTTCATAAATTGGATAAAACAAAAAAGCGGCAATCGCTTTACGCGACTACCGCTATCATCAAAACACGCTTCATTGAGTCAAAGGTACATGATTATGCCAAAAAAACAAGCGATTTCGTAAAAAGTCTCAGTCGTCTGGTTTCGTTTGTGAAACATACAAAGCACAAGAGCCATCCCCGAAAAAACGGGAATGGCTCTTGATCAATAATATTTGCTGTGAAAGGCTTATTTCACCACAATCATTTGCGTTTGAGCGAGGCCTTCGCTGCCTTGCAGTACCATGCGGTAGCTGCCGGAAGGAAGCGTAGCTGCGTTCAGTACCACGCGGTGGTCGCCGGAAACGAGGTTGCCCAGCAGTTGGCTTTGTACCAGAGCGCCTTCAGCGTTGAATACGCGGAGGTCAACGTTTTGTGCGTTAGTCAGGTTAAAGCGCACTTCAGCGAAATCGCGGGCAGGATTTGGCGCAATCAGGAAGTTGCTGAGCGTGAGCGTTTGCGTACCAACAGTGGTCGTAACGTTTACGTTGTCGACGTAGAGGTTGTTACCGTAGCCGCTCTCGCCAATAAAGCGGATCAGGATTTCTGCCTGGCCGTTGTATGGTGTCAGGTCAAGTTCATTAGCTTGCCACTGAGCAGCCGTTGGAACAAAAGCAGGAGAACTTGGTGGCGCTGTTGTCAGATCTGATCCGCCTACATAGAAAATGCTTTCCCAGGTTTGGCCACAATCTGTAGAAACTTCAATGCCGAGGTGATCAATTAAGGACAGATCCGTGTATTGAGCGTAAGCGTGATCGAAGGTAAGCGTGGTGGCGTTTGTGGCGGTGCTCAGGTCAATTTTCGGCGTGAACAGGTAGGCCGTTTGGCCATCACCCATGTCGTAGAAGTTACAACGCGCAGAGCGGGTGCTGCCGGCGCCTGCATTGGTTGCCAGTTTCCAGCCATTAGTTCCAACATTGATGGAAGACCATCCGGTTGGCGGGAAGGCTGCGCTCTG
>JADZFI010000213.1 GCA_020850025.1 Saprospiraceae bacterium | reverse complement strand
CGTCAGACAGCGGACGGCGCTTGTGCTCTTCACCTATTACCTCGGCCAGGATCTTTTTCACCTCAAGAGTGGATACTTCTTCGCCATCCTGGGTGCTCAGACTTTCAGAGAAGAACTCTTTCAGCCTTTTTGTCCCAAACTCTGTTTGTACGTATTTGGAGTTTGCCACACGGCTCACGGTAGAGATGTCAAGTCCGGTCACATCTGCAATATCCTTCAGGATCATGGGCTTGATCTTTTTCTGGTCGCCGGTCAGAAAGTATTCCTCCTGGTGCTTGAGAATAGCTCCCATGGTAAGCATCATGGTTTGTTGCCGTTGTTTAATGGCATCAATGAACCACTTGGCGGAATCTATTTTCTGTTTGATGAAAAGTACGGCCTCCTTTTCTTTTTTGTTGGCCCGCCTGCCGTTTCGGCCTTCATGAAAGGCTTTAAGCATATCCCGATATTGATCGTTAATGCGCAAATCAGGGGCATTTCTGGCATTGAGCGTGAGCTCCAGTTCTCCATCCCGGTTTTGCACGATGAAATCGGGCACCACATAGTTCAGCGCCCGGTCGCTTTTGCTGGCAAATCCGCTGGCAGGCTTGGGATTGAGCTTAAGGATTTCATTAATGGCATCCCGCAGGTCTTCTTCATCAATGCCCAGTTGCCGACATAGTTTGGGATAGTGTTTTTTGGTAAATTCATCGAAGTATTGATCGATGATTCGCAGGGCTATTTGCACCACCGTTTTTTCCTGCAAAGTCAGAGAATCATCGTCCTGACGCAGACGGTGTTGCAATTGCAGCAGCAAACACTCCTGCAGATCGCGCGCTCCAACACCCGGCGGGTCAAAACGCTGGATTCTTTGCAGGATTTGCCGAATTTCTTTTTCGTGGGTACTAATGTTCTGGCTAAACAGCAGATCGTCCACCATGGCTGAAGGGTCGCGTCGCAAATAACCGTCATCATCAATGGAACCAATGATCTGTAAAGCAATGGCTTGCTCGCGCTCGTCTTCCAGTTTAAGAAGGCCTAATTGTTGTTCCAGGTATTCATGGAAAGTATTTTCGAACGCCAGCGGGGTTTGTTTGTCTTCCTGGTCATCTCCCCGGCCTTCATCCCGGGTTTTGTAAGTAGCCGGATCGTCTTCAATGAAATCAATCAGGTAATCGTCCAGATCCGGGCCATCATCGTCGCGGATACTGACATTTTCATCTTCGTCTGCGTATTCATCAGCAGCTTCCCGTTCTATCTCGCCGATCATATCCTCCTCTCCTCCCCCGCTTACTTCCGGTTCCGTTTGTCCGCTTTCTGCTTTTTGTTCTCGCTCATAGTAACTCAGATCGGCATCGGAGAGATCCATGTCGCTGAGTCCCTCGGTGAGATCGGCTGTTTCATCGCCTTCTTCCAATGCTGGATTTACTTCCAGTTCCTCCTGAATGCGTTGTTCAAGCGTTGCCGTAGGGATCTGCAGCAGCTTCATCAATTGAATCTGCTGTGGAGAAAGTTTTTGTTGAAGCTTCTGCGAAAGCGACTGTCTTGGGCCGAAAGAAGATGCCATGGAAAGGTTCGGGATGTTCTCGCTCAGTTGTCTTGGGGTACTCCGCCTCTCCAGATAATTCAAACCGCCTCCACAAAAAAAAGGCCAAATTCCTAAGTCAGGCAGACTCCCCGGCAAGCCAATAGCTAAAGCTTTGAACAAAAAGGGTATTTATCTATGATTATCAATACTTTAAAAACAAAGTATCAGCTTCAACAAGCTAAAATCTTGTTGAAAATTCTTGGCAAGGATACGACCATTTCCCGAACTACCCAAGCAGTTTAACATTCTTTTGCCGCTTAAAAAAGCGCGCCCTGTTCTGAAAACTTTTGTGGATTTTCATGCCGGAGCAGGAGCATTTTGGTATCCAGACCATAAAAATAGCCGCGCAATTCCCCCGCTTTTCCAATGACCCGGTGGCAGGGTACGATAATGGCGATCGGGTTGCTTCTATTGGCCATTCCTACGGCTCGAACAGCCGCGGGATTGCCCAATTGTTCGGCTATGGCAGAATAAGTGGTGGTTTTCCCGAAAGGAATTTTCAACAACTCCGCCCACACTTGCCGGTGGAATTCAGGAGTGCCTCCCCAATCCAGTTTCAGTTCAAAAGTTTCTCGCGAACCCGCAAAATACTCCGCTAATTGCCGGGCACAGGCTGCCACCGGATGCTGCTCCGACAATACAACTTCGTCAGGCAAACCGCTACCTCCCGCGCTTTGGTCCTCCAGGCGCCTGACAGATTGTATCCCCAACTCGCTGCCGGCAATTTCCATCCGGCCAATAGGGGTTGGTATGATGTAGTGTATCAGCATTTTTACGGCTTACGGTGGACGGCTTACGGTAGACGGCTTACGGTAGGCGGCCTACGGTAGACGGCTTACGGTAGACGGCTTAAGCAAACCGTCCACCGTAGGCCGTCCACCGTAGGCCGTTAGCCGTTTATTCCATCCATTTTTTTCGGTCTGCCAGTGCGCCAAGTTGCTCCCAGGTCAGCAGAACTGCGCTGGGGCCAACTGCATATGGGGCAATTTCATAAGCATTATAGAAAAAGACCACTCCGTTTGATACCAAAGCTACTTGTGCAGAAAGCGGAATTTGTTGAATTTCCTGATACACCACCTCCGTAAGAGGATCCGTTTCTTTCAGGCCTTTCGATAATTTATATGCCTTTTCAAGAATGGGTTTAACCGCATTGGTATCTGTCACCAAGTCTGTAACTTCCAGTGGCTTTGCTCCCAGGGTCAAATCATAGGACACCAGCATCGTGAACGGGTTAGGATGAGCTCCGCCGGTATAGGAGTAACCGTCCATTTGCACGGTGGCAACTTTGCTGTTCAGAAAGGGTATGCTATCCTTAATCTCGGTGGCATATTCCATGGCTATTTCGGGGCGCTCTTTCACATCCATTTTAAACAGCTCAAAAAATTGCATACTGGCCGAATCCAGCGCCAGGGCAAAAGGCAACTGCCCGTTGCCGCCCACCGCACTTACTACAAACTCCTGCAAAGACTTATTCAATGCTGTGGTCACAGAGGAGTCGCCTCCCGAAAAAATGGGATAAGAAACCTCAAAATTGGCACAAATCCCCTTTGCCTCGTCCTCACAATAACGCTTTGAGAATAAACTACTCTCTGTCTTGAGCAGCGCTTTTGCTTCAGCAGGCTTTTCTTTGGTTGAACAGGAGAAACACAACAGTAGGCTACAAATCAGCAAGCCTGCGAATAGGGAAAGTCGATGCATTGTTTGGCAGATTATTTTGGGACCAAGGTAAGCAATCCTGACTTTTTGCCCGACTCCAACCTTGGGGCTTTACAACAAATAAACTGTCTGGAAATACAAGCAGTGCTGATTCCAGCTCTTCCCCCCCTGAGGCGAAGTGCGCGAATCATACAGCAATACCAGCGATCGGTTCCAGCGTACTGTGAAGCCCAGATGTCTGGTGGCCCAGAAATTTGCGCCAAGAACAATGCTTAGATCGTTCTTCTCCAGGTAGTCGGGCGCAACATTGTTCAGACTGAGGGTAACATCATCCACTTTGGAATTGATGAGACGCGCATAAGACAAGCCTGCATTGAACGACACTTTGTAGTAATTGTACTTTTCCTCGTCATATTCAATCAACCAGTCTTTGTAATGCCACTGAATGGGGATTTCCACATAGTTCAAAGTAAGCTTAAATGGATTGGGGTCAAAATCATTGGGTATCAGTTCGTTTTGCGATCCTCTTTGGGAAAACAGAAACTCCAGGCTGGCCTCGGTTTTACCTTTAAGCCTGGTAATGACTCTCAGACCGCCCTGTAATCCGAGTTTGTTATAGCCTGCCGACAAATCTCCGTCAATCTGTGAAGCCGTAAGGCCAACTACTGCGCCAGCCCGGAATCGTGGCTGTGCTGCCAGAATGGTCGGAAGAATGGTGATCAAGGCGAGAAAAAGATACTTCTTCATATATGGTGTAGCGTTTATGATTGTTTGCAAAGTTTCATGCACTTCCCCGACTTTTCCCAACTCCTGCTATTTTTGCCCGCAAAATTGGTTGGTAAAACCGAAACGACATGCGTTATACTCAAACAACCCTCAAAAAAATCGAGGATATTTTTGATGAACTGGATTATACCGTTCGCTATGAGAAAGGTAATTTCCAAAGTGGTTACTGCATTGTAGAAAGCCGCCGGGTAGCTGTCGTAAACAAGTTTTTCGATACAGAAGCCCGAATCAATACTTTGCTCGACATTCTTTCCCGACTTGACCTGGACACTTCTTCTCTTTCCGAAGCCTCCAAAGAACAACTCGAAAAGTGGAAGAAGCAAAACGATTGAAACCTTTTAGTGTTCTGGTTTGATCAAAAAAAAAGCGCCGGCACGTTCTTTACTCAAAGACGTGCCGGCGCTTTTTCGGGTTGGCCAAATCAAAAAAAATGCCCGCCATTCTAATGGGAAAGGCGGGCATAGTTATGGTTGTTTACCGGTTGATCACCAGTTTTTTCACACCTACTTCCTGTCCGGTACGGAACCGAAGGGTATACACACCACCAGGCAGTTGCGTGCAATCCAGGCGAATTACACTCTCCTGCTCACTGATATCGGTCAGTAGCACTCTTCCTGTGGCATCTATCACCACCACTGCGAGCGTGCCGGCAACCGGACGTCCGTATACCATGTTGGTGTAGGATTGCGCCGGGTTCGGTTGAATGCTGATGCCTGTGAGCCAGGTTGGCTCTTTAATGCTCACGGTATTGTCCAGCTTGATATCAAGCTGCGCGTATACACAGTCGTTGGCATCGGTTACCTGAACCTGGTAAACCCCTTCGCCCAGTCCTGAAATATCTTCCGTATTGCCGATCACCGTGCCTGCCTCATCTGTCCAAACAAACTGATAAGGTCCGGTGCCGCCTTCAATGGTAATATCAATAGAGCCTGCACCCTGTCCATTCACGTCATTGTTGACCTGAACATTGGTGAACAACACCGGACTGGTTACGGTAACCGTAAAGGCACAGGCGCCTGAATTGCCGCTTGCATCCGTGTAAGTGTAGGTTACCGGTGTAACGCCAACCGGGAATTCAGAACCGCTTGGCGGACCAGCCAGAAACCACTGGCCATTACCCGCCAGCAAGCAGTTATCTTCCGCAATCGGTG
>JADZFI010000212.1 GCA_020850025.1 Saprospiraceae bacterium | reverse complement strand
GTTACAGAAGTCGGATCGGTTTGCCAGTTGCGATACATGGTTTCAATGTATTGCGGATGAGCGTTAAAAACGGGAGTATGATCAGTCATTGTGCTGTAGTATTGGGTAGGGGATAATTTCACTAACAAATATACGAATGTATATATGATAAGTTGAAAATATCGCCACGGGATGTTTAAACGGGCGCAAAATTAGAGACTTATTGCCGGTATTTTGTAAAAACCTGGTCAATTGCGGAGGCCAGCTTTCGGTCTTTTTCGGTCACGATATTTCCGGCACTGTGTGTGTAGAGCTGAATATCCACCTGATTCCAGACATTTCGCCATTCCGGGTGATGATTCATTCCCTCCGCAATCATGGCCACCTCGGTCATAAACGCAAAAGCTTCTGCGAAGTTTTTGAAAAGGAAGGATGCTTGCAGTTTTTGATCAGATTCCTGCCACATATTGGACGATGGGACGATATGAACGATGGGACGAGGTTAGGGGACCTGAAGGCAATGGACGGATTCTCCATCGGGGCTTAGATGTTGAAGTTGTACGGCGCCGATAAGGTTCATTTGGCCTTGCTGAACAGGGATTTCAATTTTGATATAGTTATCGGTATACCCGCTGAGCAGGTTGGCGTCTTTATGGTGTTCAAAAAGCACCGGACGTATGGCGCCCAGGTGTTCCTGATAAAAAGCACGGCGTTTCATTTCCGACAAGCCTCTGAGCGCCTGATTTCTGCGTCGGCGCTCTTCTACAGGCACTGCTCCCGGCATTTCAGCTGCAGGAGTGTTGGCGCGTTCGGAATAGGTAAACACGTGCAGATAGGAAATATCTAGTTCCTGAATAAAACGGTAGGTTTCCAGAAAATCTGCCTCGGTTTCGCCGGGGAAGCCCACGATCACATCGCAGCCGATGCAGGCGTGCGGCATGTGTTTTTTGATGCTTGCTACCCGTTCGGCGTATAGTTCCCGCTTGTAGCGACGGCGCATCTCCCGCAACTGTTTGTCGTTGCCCGATTGGAGGGGTACATGGAAATGCGGCATAAAACGCTGGCTCTGCCCAACAAAGGCGATGATCTCATCCGTAAGCAGGTTGGGTTCAATGCTGCTTATGCGGAAACGATGCACCGTTTCGATTTGATCCATTTCGCGTACCAGGTCGGCAAAAAGGGCCTCCTTTCGGGGGCGTTCTCCTTCAATGACAGCAGTCCCGTTGCCAAAATCGCCAAGGTTCACCCCGGTGAGTACGATCTCTTTTACCCCCATTTCCGCAATTCGCCGGGCGTTGGCCACGGCACTTTCCAGGGTGTCGCTCCGGCTGGCGCCTCGCGCCTGCGGGATGGTGCAAAAGGAACACTTGTAATCACAGCCGTCCTGCACTTTAAGGAAGGACCGGGTACGGTCGCCAAAAGAAAAGGAGGAAGTAAACGTATTGACATCCCGCACCTCGCCGGCTTGCACCATTCCTTTCCCGGGCGCTTTACTCAGGTCGTCTACATAATCCAGGATACGGAATTTTTCCCCTGCACCCAGTACCAGGTCTACTCCCGGGATGTCGGCAATTTCCTGGGGTTTAAGCTGGGCATAGCAGCCGGTAACCACCACAAAAGCATCCGGTTGCCGCCGCATGGCCTGACGTACTATTTTGCGACATTCGCGATCTGCCTGTTCCGTGACGGAGCAGGTATTCAATACATAAATATCCGCTTCTTCCTCGAATTTTACAGGCAAATAACCATTCGATTCGAAGAGTTGCGCCAAAGCGGAGGTCTCCGAATAATTGAGTTTACAGCCGAGTGTATGGAATGCGACAGTACGAGGTGTAGCCATTTTTTTGCAAAAGGAGCGCAAAGGTAGCGGGATTCTCCCAAAAACGGGGCATTATTACGCAATAAACAATATTTCAGACATGAAAGTTGACGTCGCCCCGATGTTCTTCAAACTGGATAACCCAGCCTGGCACTCACTGAACGAGGTCCACAAGTCGTTTAATGTCGGTAACGAGGTTATTCGGCTTTACCAACCTGATGTTTGTCCGTTTGGCGGGATTCAGCCTTCCAGTCCGGAGGTGATGTCTCAACTGGATGATCTAATCCGTCCGGACTCTACCTTTTTTATTTTAGGTGAACTACCGCCACTACCAGAAGGATATGACATGATCCATGAGCTGTTATGTGTTCAGATGGTTTGTATGCAATCCATTACTATGCCCAACCGGGAGTCGCTGGTTTATTTAAACGATAATTTTCGGGAGGAGCTTGTTCGGCTGGTGCAACTGGTGCAGCCAGGTTATTTCCAGGAAAAAACCTGTGATATGGGCGATTATTTCGGAATTTTTCAGGATGGCAAACTGGTGGCTGCGGCCGGAGAGCGCATGCGGATGAACAGGTTCACAGAGGTAAGCGCAGTGGTAACCCTCCCGGATTTCGGAGGAAGAGGATATGCCAAACAACTTGTCGCCCATGTGGTGAACAAGAACCTGTCAGCAGGCAATATTCCTTACCTGCACGTTGCGGAGCATAACTTGTCCGCCATTGGCTTATATGAAAAATTAGGTTTTATAAAAAGGAGAACCATTCCGTTGCGAAAAATAAGGAGGGCGGGCCCATCCTTTTCCTAAACCCATTGAATGTGAAGTATCACTTTTGAATAGGGAGCATATTCTAAAGATACTGATTGCCCTTTTTGCAACTGCTGGTAAACGGAAGGAGCTACTTCGTATCTGTTTTCCGGCTTTCTTGATCCAATCCAAATATATTGTTTTTTGCTGCTAAATGACTTTTGTTTATCAATCACCATTTCATTCCTGATGAATTTTACCCCTCCCAGAAGATCCTTTTGAAATCTTCTTCTCTTGCTTCCGAAGGCGATGAGAACCGTGCCGGCACTCAAACAGATAATGAAGAATGCCCCCTTCCAAATCCCGAATTGCTCAAAGAATGAAATATGATGGCGGAATCCAAAACCTAAAACAACAAAAAGTCCCACAGTCAATGTCAGAAAGGCAAAAATTCCATCTTCTGGAATTTTCCGTAGTTCAAACTGCAACAACTGTATATCCTTTTCTGAAAAAGGGGCTTTACGAACAGGCTCCATATGGTTGATGATCTGATAGAGCTGCTGCACCTCACATTTTGTACAATTTCCCAATCCTTCCATCGGCATCAAAAACATAGAATCCGGCAGGAATACTGCTCAAATCTAGGTCGAATACGTTGCCTTGCAATTCATTTTGCTGGAAGACCAATTGCCCGGTCATGTTCATGATGCGTAGCTGACGTACTTTTGTTATGCCTTCAGGCAGGGTAAAGGTAGCTGTGCCGCTTACTGGATTTGGGGCCACCCTGATACCGGAGGAAATGTCTGTCGACGCTGGATCCACAGTACTGACGGTAAGGGGTTGCTCGGTATAAAATGCAATCAGCACCATCATTTCATCATCGGAAGTAGGGCCGAAATTGACCGGAGCCGGGCCCTCGTTGACCCACTGCGCCTCATGGATGATGCCGCTGCTCCATTTTATAGGGAGTAAAGGCTCCCAGTAACGGATGGGTATATGCTGGTAATCAAACCAGGGGGAGGGACAACCCGGAACACCCATACTGCAGGAGGCGTCGTAGATCAGATCACCTTTTTGGCCGTTTGGCTGACGTTTCCAGACTTTATAGCCCCGGCCGTATTTATGGGTATGTCCCATTAGGCCCCAGATATAGATGCTATCGGCGCCGAGTTGAAACTCCGAGCGGGTATGCGTAACCAGATCGCCACTGTTGGGGATGGGGATGTTTGGGTTAACCAGCAGGGCAGCGAACATTTCCTGATCCGCCGTGCCTGGAACCTGGGTGTACACGTTGATGTAGGCCTCGCACTGGTAGGGTTTTGACAAGGAATAATTGATGTAATGCGAATTCAGGTCCAGCACCAGGTTGTTATCCCATTTGAAGGCCGTTTTACCTGGAAGTCGCAAATCGGTGGCTTCTTGTACTGCAGCCACCAAATTGATTTGGCTGTGATTGGCATTCAGACGAAGACCGGCGGGCAAGGCAGCAGCGCCGTTTCCGGTGAAGCTGTACAACAGAAAGTGGTGGGAAAAGGGAGATATTTTAAAATCCAGCCCATCAACTTCCACATCAGAAGGGAGGCTGAGTTCCCATTTTTGATAATATTCCACTTCACCATCGGGGGCGAGGTAAAAGGGGCCCATTTTGATTTGAAAACCTTCACCCGGCGCCGGGGCAGGAGGTGGACCGTCGGGGAATGACTTTTCGCCACCTACATTATAGAAAGTCTCCACTATTGATTTGTTGAACTGAGTGCCGGTGGTTTTAGCGCCGAACAGGATCCACTGGCGGATGATTTCCTTTTCCAGATCGGTCAGGGAATTGCCGGGAAAATTTTGCGGCATGGCACTGCCTTCGTTAGCATGCAGCGCTTCTATGGTGGGTTCAAGTCCGCGATTGATTTTGCGAAACAGAAAGCTCCGGTCAGCACGGCCGGGATACACTCTTTTATATCCTTTGCTCACCGCATAGGCATTGCTGGGATTCACATTGACCAGTTTGGTGGCTACGTTTTGCGCGCGCTGCAACTCGGTACCGCCTGTGCCCACCAGATCAAGCCCCCCGGCAGGAGAAGCGCCGCTGTGGCAGGAGGAACATTTATTTTGAAAGATCTGGTATACTTCCTGGACGCTTGGAAGTGTGGATTGAGCAGCGAGTTGCATGCCGAAAAGGCAAAGCAAGAGGGTCAGGTATTTTTGCATGACAGAGCCGGATTGTTTAAAAAGTACAGGCGGGTTTAGCCGCCTTCCTCCAGTATCGGTGGAAAAAACCGCCGTAACGGTGGGAAAGATTCAAAATATCCGGCAAACACGCTCCAATATTAACTACCTGGCTTGTTAATCCAGTTGAAAAACGGCAAAATGCGCTTTCCAGACCGATTGATTAGGCCAATTTGAATTCCTTTGCCCACTCTTGCGGAATTGACCACACCGATTTGCACCCCGTGCATTCGTTTGGCCTGGTTCACCAATCCGGACACCTGTACGCCACGTACTTCAGAACCAATGTTCACGGCTCCCGCTACCTGGGCTCCGTTTATCTCTTTGGCTACATTTAATAATCCGGCGGCCTGGGCTCCGTTCACTTTACGGGCATTATTCAGGAGTCCGGCGGCCTGTGCGCCATTCAGTTGTTGTGCGTTGTTGAGGAGGCCGGCAGCCTGGACGGATTTTGGCGCTTTTCTGTTGGTGGTATCGGGTTTATTTCGTATAAAATTGAGCAGGCCGGCGGCCTGTATCGAGAATTCAGGGCTGTACCGTGCTACATTAATCAGGCCAGACAATTGTGCGCCCGAAAGGGTGTCGGCGGTTGAATTGTAAAGCCCGGCAGCCTGTACGCCCTGGCAATTGCCCCGATTCAGATTGAACAGTCCGGCAGCCTGGAAGCCTCTCACTCTCTTTTGGGTGAAATTGCCCAGCCCGGCAACTTCTACACCGTCCACACCGGCGGCATTTCCGGCCAGGGCATTAATGGAAACATCATTGACCACTTTGGCGCTCAGCACGTGGTTGGTTCCCAGGCCCGGCAAGAAAGAAATTTGAAACTTCCGCTGTAAGGTGTCCTGCACATTCATCTCATGCCACTTGTCCAGCTGGGTATTGAAAAAGTAGTCCAGCTCGGTGGCAGCCTTCCTGATAGATTGCCGAATGGCTTCCTGAAGTGCAGGTGTGTCGGGAGCGGGAGCTTCTACTGGTTTGAGGTTCAGGTTTTGATACCTGGGAGATACGGATGCCACCTGCAAAATGGTGTCGCGGTAGCCAATCCTGGCTATGACAATTTCGCTTTTTTTCTTGATTTTCAGCTTGTAATACCCGGAGGAATCGGTGGTGGTAGCCCGCAGGGTTTTCTTATCGTACACCGTCACATTGGCCAGGCGTTCGCCGGTTTCATTGGCGCGGATTACGCCGCTGAGCTCTGTTCTGGGCGGTTTTTCCTTTTTCAGAATGAGATGCCGGCCGCTGCTTTTCACGGTGTAATTTTCTCCCAGCATCTCTCTGAGGATTTCGCGCACCGTCCAGTCGCGCGCCTGAAGTGTTACCCGCTGGTTTGGATTCAGGATTCGGGCGTTGTACGACCATTCGAAATCGGCCTGCCGGGCCACTTCGTCCAAAGCCTCTATGACAGGCGTTTGATTAAAGGAAATCGTGAGTCGCCGACTAAGCACCTCCACTCCCTGTGCAAAAGGGAGGGCAACGGTCAAGAATAATACCAGTGAAATCAGGATTCTCAACATGACAAACGATTAATCGGAACAGGCGTCGCCTTCAAGGTAGTACTGGCCGTTCACTACGCGGAGTTTGAGGGAAAAGGTTTCTGCAATCACGACCAAGATGTGCTCGATGGATTCCTGTTCAAAACGCACATGCAGACGACAGTTTTCCAGCGCCGGGTTGGTAAGGTTTATCTTCACCTGATATACTTTTTCCAATTCAGGAATAACCTTTGACAGCGGGGTGTCTTCGTAAATAAAATTTTTGCTGGCCCAGGCGGTTACATTTTCTGTCGGTTGGGTTTGGCGAAGTGTAATCTGGCCGTTTTTTAGGTTGATGATTGCCTGGTCGCCTGCCAGGAGTGTTTTTTCATTCCCGGCAGATTGAACCTTTACCTTCCCTTCATCCACACTGACAATAACCTGATCGGAATTGCTGCGGTTGTCAACATTAAATTTAGTCCCTAAAACCGTTACGGCCACCTCCTGTACTTCTACCACGAAGGGTCGATCCGGATTAGGCGCAACAGCAAAATAGGCCTCGCCCTTGAGCGCAACCTTTCTTTGCCGTTTGCTGAATTGCGTGGTAAGGCTGGAAAATTGATTGACAGAAACTGCAGAGCCATCGCTCAGCTTCTGTTGTACAGGTGTTTCGGTGGCTGCCACGGCTTCCGTAGGCATGGCAGTATCTTTCCCGATGAACCAAATGGCGCCTAATACCAGGACCAGGCCGGCAGCCATTGCCATCCAGTACATGGGCGCCTTGCGGGCGGTACCTGAACCTGAGGAACTCTTGATTTTTTGCTTTGTACGGGCCAGTGCTTGGTCAACATCCAGCGGCCTGGAAAGCGGGGTAGGGGAGCTTTGCTTCCAGACTTGCTGCATCTGCTTGAAATACAGCTCGTTGTCGGGAGACGCCGCTGCCCATTGTTTCAGGCGGGCGGTCTCTTCCGGGTTGCTTTCTCCGGCCAGGAATTTGGCAATTAACTCGTCTATTTCTTCGGTGTTATGCATGAAATCATGGCAATCAAAAATGGATAAAATGGAACATTAAGGTCAGGATGGTCAGATATTCTGCCAATTCCTGACGCATGATCCGCAGTGCTTTGCCCATATGGGTTTCCACAGTTTTAACGGAAATTCCGAGTTGTTCGGCAATTTCCCGGTATTTCAACTCCTCAAAACGGCTCAATTCGAAGACCTGTCTGCATTGAGCCGGCAGATTTTTCAAAACATTAAGTACCCGTTGCTGCAACTCCGGAACTTCATGGGCATGTTCAAATTCATTTTCCATTTGACGGGTTTGGTGTTGGACAAATCGTTCCTGTACCCGGCTGGAGCGGAGGCGATTCAAGGCCTGATTATGCACCATTCGATACAGATAGGCCTTTATCGAGTGTTGAACGCCAATCGACGACCGCTGTCCCCACAGTTTGACGAATGCATCCTGCACGAGTTCCTCGGCTTCCTCCTGGTCTCCCTCGGTAAAAGAGCAGGCATAACGAACCAGCGGACCGTACCAGGTCCTGAACAGGGCGTCAAAGGCTTGCTCGTCCACTCCGATAGAAAGGTTAGTTGATTGATCTTCGTTTGTCAAAGCGTTTAGCTGTTTTTATGACACCAAAGGTCCGGGCTTACCCTGAGCCTAAAGGTAAATTTTTTTACGAACGTTGAATTATAGGGATGAACAGCAAATTTGAAGGGATAAAGCGGTTTTGACTATAATCGTAGAAGCCCCCAAAAAAATTTAAAAAAAAACCTTCCACCGACTCAGGGTATCTGCCGGGGTATGGTGTCACAGGATTGAACACAAAAACAAAGGGACCCCGGCTTGTAACATTCAACTACAAAACGGAGTCTTTGTCCACTAACAAAAACAAGTAAAAATTTCAGCTATGAAAACATCCATTTTGAATGGCAGCGCCATGCTGCTGTGTGTCCTGTCTTTTTCCCTTTTGATGACCTCCTGCGATCCGCTCGGTATCAAATCTTCCGGTGAGGTTATTACCCTGAACTTTGATGAACAAGACTTTGAAGGTCTGGATCTCCGCGTGCCTGCGGAGACAGAAGTGCGCGTGGGCGACGCCTTTGAAGTGGAAATCTCCTGCGAAGAAACCGCCATGCCTCATGTAGAAACCCGGGTGGAAAACGGTATTCTGAAAATTTACTTTGATGAATACGTACGCGATGTGGACCACATGAAAGTGGTGGTTACGGCTCCATCCTGGCGGCATTTTGAAATTGACGGCAGTGGGGATATCCAGGTGGCAGACTCCATTTCCGGAACAGAACTGCTGATGGATGTATCGGGAAGTGGCAGCATCCGGGCGAACGATGTCTATTTTGACAGAGTCAAACTGCATGTTTCCGGCAGTGGCGATCTGCGCCTGGGCGGCACAACCGACAAGCTCTGGGCCGATATATCGGGCAGTGGCGAGATTTTCTGCTTCGGTTTGGAGGCAAACACCGTCGATGTGGAGGTTTCCGGCAGCGGCGATGTTCAGGTAACCGCGCAGGAGTCGCTCACAGCTCAGGTGAGCGGCTCGGGAGATGTGGTGTACAAAGGTAATCCACTGGTGAATGCACATGTATCCGGCTCCGGCTCTGTGCGGAAGTACTAGAATTTGCCCCTGACCCCAATTCACACACTAATTCAGGCCTGCCGGTCGGAAAACATCCGGCAGGCCTGATCCTTACCCTTTTTCCCTTTCATTTATGAAATTCCTGAAACTACTGCTTGTGCTCGTCGCAAGCCTGCCACTCTCATGGTCTGCGCAGCTGTTTGGCCAGACTCAAAACCTTAAAGGACAAGTAATTGACAAAGCGGTTCGGTATGAACTTATCGGCGCCCGTGTACAAATAGCGCTGGTAAACGAGGTAAATCCTCAACCTCTGGGCACCATTACAGATGCGGATGGACGTTTCCGCTTCCCTAATTTGCCGGTTGGAAAATACCATGTGATGGTAACCTATGTGGGCTACAAAGACGCGGTGGCAACCAATGTGGTGCTCGATGCAGGTAAGGAAACAGATCTGATCATTGAAATGGAGGAAGCTGTGATGCAGCAAAAAGAAGTGGTGATTACGGCCAAACAGGCCAAGCAAAAGCCGCTCAACGACCTCTCTCTGGTGTCTACCCGTGCATTTTCGGTGGAAGAAACGCGTCGTTTTGCGGCCGCCGTAAATGATCCGGCCCGAATGGTCACTTCCTACGCCGGGGTGGTGGCGGCCGACGATGGCAACAACCATATTGTGATCAGAGGCAATGCGCCCAATGGTTTGCTTTGGCGCATGGAAGGCGTGGATATTCCCAATCCGAACCACTTTTCCAGTGCAGGCACTTCCGGTGGAGGTATTTCTATCCTGAGTGCCCAGTTGTTGGGTAATTCTGATTTTTCCACCGGCGCATTTGCAGCGGAATATGGCAATGCATTATCGGGTGTATTCGACCTGAAATTGCGCAAAGGCAATATGGATAAACGGGAGTTTACCTTTCAGGCAGGCGTTTTAGGACTGGATGCCGCAGCAGAGGGGCCTCTGAAAGGCGGCAATGGATCGTATCTGGTGAATTATCGTTACTCTACCTTGTCGCTGCTCGGAAAATTGGGCGTTCCACTGGGCGATGCAGTGACCAATTTCCAGGATTTGTCCTTTAATGTATGGAAGTCAGCCGGTAAAGCGGGGTCATTTTCTCTTTTTGGATTTGGCGGACTTAGCAAACAAACCCTTGAAGGCGATCCGGATTCAAGCACATGGATAGAAAACCCGCAATTGAAATACCCATTTGTATTTCAAACCAATACAGGGGTTGTTGGCCTGACGCACAGCAAGATCTGGGGCAGCAACACCCACCTGAAAACAGCGCTGGTGCTTTCCGGAGTTGATAATGTGCAGGAGGGAAATCAATATACGGTTCCGGATGGCAAGTTGCGGCTGGACTTTGATGCAGGTAATTTGCAAACCAAGGCTACGCTTTCCTCCGTGTTGAGTCACAAATTCAATGCCCGGCATTATTTACGCAGTGGTGTGTATATCAACCAGTTATATTTCAGGTTGCGCCAGCGGGAATTCGATGTAGAAACCGAACAAATGCAGGAGTATTTGCGGCAGGATGGCAACAGCCAGACCGTGCAGGCTTTTACGCAATGGCAATACAAACCCACTGATCGGCTGACATTTAACCTTGGCATACATTCTTTGGCCATGTTGCTGAACCAAAAAGTGTCGGTGGAGCCACGCGCGGCGCTCCAGTATGCCCCTACTGTACAGCACAAATTTACCCTTGGTTATGGCTTGCACTCGCAGGTGATGCCACTTGGTATGTACTTTTTGAAAGATCAGCAAGGCAAACTGGTGAATGAATCGCTCGACTTGAGCAAGGCGCACCACATGGTGGCAGCTTACGACTACTATCCCGGGAAAAACCTGCACTTCAAAGCGGAGGGTTATTACCAGCATTTGTTCAATGTGCCTGTTGATCAGGGTATTGCGAGTTCGTTTTCGGTGCTGAATGTTTTTGGCGGTTTGGAGTTTCACGCGCTGGACAATTCCGGAAAGGGGCGCAATTATGGCCTGGAATTTACCGGAGAGCAATTCCTGACGCGTGGATTTTATTGGTTGGCCTCGGTATCGCTTTTCCGTTCAGAATATCAGGGTTCCGATCGTATCTGGCGCAATGGCAGGTTCGACAGTAAATACGCAACCTCGTTCACGGCTGGAAAAGAGTGGGCCTGGAACCGGAGAGGCAAGAACAGGGCATTTGGCCTGAACATCAAGACCATTGGTGTAGGTGGTCAAAAAGAAACCCCGATCAATTTGGAGGCATCAAAAGAAAGGGGTGAAGCTGTTTATTACGACGAGCGCGCATTTTCGGAGCAATTGCCGGATTATTTCCGTGTGGATTTGGGCCTGCGGCTGAAGCGCAACTATAAAAATCTAACAACCACGCTTTCGGTGGATTTACAGAATGTGACCAATCGCCAGAACATAGGGGGGCGTTATTTCAACCCGGATACCAAAAAGGTAGAAACCTGGCACCAGGCGCCATTGCTGCCAATTTTGGCGTACAGAGTGGAGTTTTAAAGCTACTTCTTGCTCCTGAAGGCGCTTTCGTACAGCTTGATCCAGTCATCTGCACTCATTTTTTCCATGAGTTT
>JADZFI010000211.1 GCA_020850025.1 Saprospiraceae bacterium | reverse complement strand
GCCGCTTTCTTTGGCTTTGCCGATCAGTTTGAAGTGTGGTCCTTCCTGAAACGTGATGGTGGTAGCCACCGGCCCGTCTTCACTTTCCAGAAACTGGGAATAGGTGTAATATCCGTCTTCAATGGTGCCGGTGAGGATCAGATCCACCTGGCAGTTGCCGGCATCTTTAGCCGAGAACGACCATTTTACGGGGCTTTGTGCCCAGAGAGAAACAGAAAAAAACGCTGCGAACAGCGTCAACAAGGAGGTATGAATGCCGGTGCGCATATTGGTAGGCAGAAAAGTAAATCAATTGCCGGCTTTGCAGCCGCCGAGTGTCGGGATGCTGAACGAAAAAGGCACTTCCCGTGGAGGGAGGCACATTTCATCGTTGCAAACCATGTAAGTAATATAGCCGGTAACAGGCTTGGAAGGGTCAAGCACTTCAATTTTTTGGGTAAAAACTGCTTGATGCTTGAATTTGCTAAGCGTCATCATGAAAACCGGATCGTGTACTTTGATCAGCTCTCCGCTTTCCACCGGTTTCTCCAGGAGTTTGTAATGCGTGCCCGGATCGAAGGTAATGGAAGTGGCAACGGGGCCGTCTTCACTTTCCAGAAACTGGGAATAGGTGTACCATCCATCCTGAATGGCGCCGGTGAGCACCAGATCAGCCCGGCATTTTCCGGCGTCTTTGGCCTCAAACGACCACTTAACCGGGTTTTGGGCAGCGCCTGTCAAGGCAAAAAAAGTGAGTAAAAAGGTGGAGAGAAGTATACGAACCATGACCTTTCAAATTTGAGGGTGTGGGGTTGTGATAAAACGGCCACAAAGTAACAGCGAAAACGCGCTGCTTGCTTTCAAATTTCCACCTTTAAAAGAAGTTTAACCCCTCGTTGAATGTCCAATGTCCAATGTCGAATATCCAATGTCCAAGTGATGCGCGTGCCTGGCATTAGTAGATAGGCCTTGCTTTAACTATGGCGCCTGGCCAGACATGCGTGTATTGCCAAGCCTTTGTGTTTATCCCAGACGCCCGCCCCACTTGGACATTGGACATTGGATATTGGACATTGGATATTGGACATTCCCTATTCCCTACCTCGCGTACGCCACCGCCCGTTTTTCCCGGATCACCGTTACCCGGATTTGGCCAGGGTACTGCATTTCGTCCTGAATTTTCTGGGAAATGAGGAACGACAGGTCGTCGGCATACTGGTCGGTTACTTTGTCGGCTTCTACAATAACGCGGAGTTCGCGGCCGGCCTGCATGGCGAAAGCATTGGCTACGCCCTCATAGCTGCGGGCAATTTCTTCCAGCTCGCCGATACGCTTGAGATAGTTCTCCAGGATTTCGCGTCGTGCGCCCGGACGTGCGCCGGAGATGGCGTCGCAAGCCTGGATAATGGGTGAGATGATGTTGTTCATCTCGATTTCGTCGTGGTGAGCGCCCACGGCATTGATGATCACGGGGTGTTCGCCATACTGTTCGCAGAGCTTCATGCCCACGAGCGCGTGGCTGAGTTCGGTTTCTTCCTCGGCTACTTTGCCGATATCGTGTAGCAGACCGGCGCGTTTGGCCATTTTGATCTGCTTGGGGTTCATACCCAGTTCTGCCGCCATGATGGCGCAAAGCTCGGCGGTTTCAATGCTGTGTTTGAGCAGGTTCTGACCGTAGGAAGAGCGGAAACGCATACGGCCCACCATGCGCACCAGCGCGGCGTTCAGGCCGTGGATGCCCAACTCGATCACGGTGCGTTCACCGATCTCCATGATCTGTTCTTCCAGCTGCTTGGTCACTTTCGCTACCACCTCTTCAATGCGCTGCGGGTGGATACGTCCGTCGGCAACGAGGCGCTGCAGGGATAGACGGGCAATCTCGCGACGAACGGGATCGAAGGAAGACAATACGATGGCTTCCGGGGTATCGTCCACGATCACCTCTACGCCGGTGGCGGCTTCCAGGGCGCGGATGTTACGACCTTCGCGACCGATGATCTGGCCTTTCATTTCGTCGTTTTCCAGGTTGAACACCGACACCGTATTTTCAATGGTGAACTCGGCGGCCATACGCTGAATGGTCTGGATCACGATCTTTTTAGCCTCTTTGCTGGCATTCAGTTTGGCCTGGTTCACGGCATCGCGCACAATGGTTTGCGCTTCGCTCTCACTCTTGGCGCGCACCTGCTCGAGCAGCTGATCCTTGGCATCCTGCTGACTCAGTTTGGCGATGGTTTCCAGTGCCTTGATGCGCTCTTCGTTGGCGGCATCCAGCTCCTCTTTTTTCTTCTGAACGATCTTGAGTTGTTTGTCCAGGTTTTCGCGCAGCACTACAATTTCCGACTCCCGGGTATCTATGTCGGCCTTCTTGGTTTCCAGCTCCTTGAATCGTGCGTTGAGCGCATCGTTTTCAATTTTCAGGTCTTTTTGCTGCGAAGCGATGGTCATTTCCAGGTCCTTCAGCTCCAGCTGGCGCTTGGTTTTTTCCTCTTCCACTTCCAGACGCATCTGGGCGTAGCGCTCCTTGGCCTCCTGAATTTTCTGCTGTTTGATACGTTCGTTTTCGGCTTCGGCGGTACCTACGATTTTCTGTGCCTTAAGTGCTGCTTCATCTTCCACCCGCTTGGCGGAAAGGCGCGCTTCCTGTATGATCAGATCGGCTTTGCGGTTGCTTTCCTGAACAGCCTGGTCTGTATTTTTCTTTTGGGTCATGGAAGCGATCAGGTAGGCTACTCCCCCCCCGACAACCAACCCTATGATGATTGAAACGATATCCATAGTTGATAGATGATTGAGATTCAGAGATTTGGTTAATGGACGCTCTTTCGGAGCATCCTGGTTTTCAACAAGTCCGTTATTTCCGGATGACGGCGCCCAGTTTTCCTTCAAACACGCCGACCAACTGCCCCATCATGGCGTCGATCTCTTTGTCCTGAAGGGTTTTTTCCGGGTCTTCAAACACGAAACTAACGGCATAGGATTTTTTGCCGGCGCCCAGTTTGCTTTCATCTTCGAACACGTCGAAGAGGTTCACTTCCCTGAGCAGCTTTTTGGCCGTTTTGGCAGCCAGCTGACGAATATCGCCAAAGCTGACCGACTGATCAATGACCAAAGCCAGGTCGCGACGCACCGTTGGGAACTTGTTGAGTTCCGCAAACTGGATCTTGTTGCTGCCTACGGCTTTGATGATGTTTTCAAAATGGAAATCCGCGTAAAACACGGGATTTTTGAGGTCTGATTTTTTCAGAATTTGAGGCAATACCGCGCCGAAGGTAACCAGTTCCTGCGGTCCGCGGTGAAAACGCAGGGCATATTGGAACGGTGCTTCGCTGAGGGTGCTTTCCTGGTATCCGCTCACGCCGAGGCGGTTGAGCAGGTGCGTTACGTAGCTTTTCAGGGTGTAAAAATCCACCGTCGTTTTAGCAGCCGGCTGCCAGCTTTCCGCCGAGTGTGCGCCGGTGAGGAACAGGCTGAGGCGACCGGTTTCTTCCAGTTTTTCGCCGTTGCGGAAATAGGTTTTTCCGAACTCGAACAGGCGAAGATCCGGGTTCTGGCGGTTTTGGTTGCGCTGAATGGCCTCCAGTCCGCTGAACAGCATGCTGGGGCGCAGGCAATCAAGGCCCTGGTTGGCGGAGTTGTGGATGAACACCAGTTGCTCCTTTTCCATAGGCATGGCAGCGCCGTCGGCCAGGTAGTAGGCGGAGTTGGAAAGCGCCAGGCTCATGCACTCGTTGAAGCCGTTGGCTGCCAGGAATTCTGCCGCCAGGTTGCGCACAGCATCCGGGTTGGGCCGCTGCTGGATTTCCACGCTGCTACGGATCTGCGTGGGGATGGGCACGGCATCCAGGCCGTGTACGCGCAGGATTTCCTCCACCACGTCGGCCTCGCGGGTAACGTCGGGTTTGTTGGTAGGTACTACTGCGGTGAACCCGGTAGCGGATTCGTTTTCCATGCCGATTTCCAGTGCGGCGAGGATTTTTTTAACGTGTGTTACCGGCAGATTTTCTCCAATGAGGCTGTTGATGCGGGCGTACTCGCAGGGAATACGGGCGGCCGGTACCGGCAGTGGGTAGAGGTCGACCAGGGCCGAGCCGATTTCGCCGCCGGCCAGTTCCAGGATCATGGCCACGGCGCGCTCGAGGGCGCGCAGGGTGCCGTTGGGATCGGCGCCTTTTTCGAAAGTCCAGGCGGCGTCGGTGCGCAGGTTATGGCGCAGCATGGAACGACGGATCCAGGTGGGGTGGAAATAGGCGCTTTCGAGGAAAATAGCGGTGGTTTTGTCCGAAACGCCGCTGGTAGCGCCGCCGAAAACACCGCCCATGCACATGGGGCTGGAGCCGGCATCGCAGATCATAAGATCGTCGGCCAGGAGTTTGCGTTCCACCTCATCGAGGGTTTTGAACGAGGTACCTGCGGGCAGGGTTTTCACCAGAATTTTGCCGCCTTTGATCTCGTTGAGGTCGAAGGCGTGCAAGGGTTGGCCCAGTTCGATGCGCACGTAGTTGGTTACGTCCACCACATTATTGATGGGGCGCTGACCCACGGCGAGCAGTCGGTTTTTGAGCCATTCCGGACTTTCCTGTACGCGGAGATTTTTTAGCACGATGCCGCTGTAGCGCGGGCAGGCTTCCGAATTTTCCACCGTAACCGGGAAAACGCTGCTGTTTCCGGAGAGCGACTGTCCCTGAGGCATGCGCACGCCTGCCACGTGGTTTTCGTGTACGTGGAGGTAGGCGGCCAGATCTTTGGCTACGCCCAGGTGATTGGTGGCATCGGCGCGGTTGGGGGTGAGGCCCACCTCGATGACGGTATCGGAAGCTTTGTTGAAATAGTCGGCGGCGGAGATGCCCAGGGCGGTATCCGGCGGCAATACGATGATGCCGGAGTGATCGTGTCCGAGGCCGAGTTCGTCTTCGGCGCAGATCATGCCCTGAGAGGGCACGCCTTTTACCTTGCGTTCGCCGATGGTGAACAGGGAGCCATCTTTGCTGAAAACATTGGCGCCAGGGATGGCCAGGAATACTTTCTGGCCGGCAGCCACATTGGGCGCGCCGCATACCACGGAGCGCACCACGCAGTCGCCGACATCCACGGTGGTAGCGGAGAGGTGGTCGGTATCAGGGATACGCTCGCAGGTGAGCACGGTTCCGGTCAGCACTTTATCCAGGTCTACCGGCGAAGGTTTTACCGTTTCCCATCCTTCCACTTCCAGGCCCAGCGATGTCAGTATTTCGGCGATTTCTGCAGGGGTTTTATGTATGTCGAGAAGATCTCGAAGCCAATTCAGCGATACTTTCATTACCTCAAAAAAACTTACGGATTACGATCGGGTTTTTCGCAGTCGAATGTGCGAATCGGCAAAGATAGAAAGCTTGTGTGAAAACATGGCGTTTTTGTTGAGCTGCTTGATGGGAAGTTTGGTGGGGGCTATGTTGCCCGGCCGGAGCAGGGCTGCCCGGCTAATCCAGGGCAGGTCGCCCCATCCTGTCGTCCTGACGGGATCCGTCCGCGTCAAGTGCGCGTATCCCGAGGAGCCAGGAGTCTGGTGTAATGCCAAACAGCGGTTCAGTCATATTTTTGCTGGGAACAGTATCCAGGAGCAAAACAGTTTTAGAAAGAAGGGTATTGAAACTGTTGTAAACGCAGTGCCCTTTCAACATTCCGTGTAGACCTTGACCAGACACACTTTTTGAGACATTACTCTTTTAGGGTTGCTGATAACGGTTTTCAGCTACCCAAAGGTGGCGACTTCGGAGCGATTCTTTCTCAAAGTTCTGGTAATCAAATCCTTCTTGTTTCTTAGTGCGCATGATAAACTGTGTAAATTTGGTGAAAAATACTGACTTTTTTCACTTGACACAGTTTACTGAACACTCTCGCCTTCCTTGGCTTGTTTGGTCAAAAGTGATTTCGCAATACATTGTCAAGCTTGATTAATAAATTCGTCTCAACTTCAGAATGGTCAATAGAAGACCAAAATGGAACGTCAATTACTTTGATTTTAATTTCTTCGTTGTTATTTGATTTCTGAATTCTAAAAATATAATCTTCTGCAAGTTTTTCGGAAGTGTTTGGATACATAAGAATTACTTTGTCTGTTCCTCTTCGATATGCATAACTAATCATTTGATAAAGATCCGCCTGAGAAACCCCTTTTTTGTTGTCAGATGGTTTTAAATCCCATCTAGGTTTATATTTTGTGTCGATAATGATTCTTTCTTTTGTCATTTTATTTGTCAATAAAATGTCGTGTTGTAAGTTGAATGTTTTAGGATTTTGATGTAGATAAAGTTCTGATTTTTGAGGTTCAATTTCAAAGTCTTTGCTGAAATGGTCTTTTAAAAAG
>JADZFI010000210.1 GCA_020850025.1 Saprospiraceae bacterium | reverse complement strand
ACATCTGAGTGTACGTGCCAAGGGCTGCAACGGAGGTGAACTAACCAGCGTTTCGTATTTATTGTTACTGGATCTGGACAATGACGATTTTCTTGAAACGGCCATCGACAGCGACAATCCGCCACCTCCTGGTAGGGTAATGTTCAATAACTCCTTTAATCCCGGTTTTTCCGGGGGGGATACTCTTTGGTTCGATAACCGTGCGCTTCCTGATTCCCTGCTTTACCGGTTTGCCCTGGAAGTAACTTACTCCGGAGATACCACCATTGGTTGGGTGCGCTTCAACACGGATGCATCGCCGTTTTCTTACACACCCGTGATATTGCCGGAAGGTAAGCACCGAATAGAATGGACGGCCGAGCAGGATAATATTGAGCGGTATTGCGACCGTAGCTTTACGGTATCAGATTGTGCCCCACCACAGGTGAGTTGCCAGACCGGAAAGGGTGTTAACCTTGATATTGACCAATCTGGAATCTTGCATCTTTCGGAAGCGCTTGAAGGTGCGTTCGACAATATTACACCGGATACCCAATTGGTGCTGGGGTTGCGTCGGGCAGGCGCCGGGCAAGGATTTCCGTTGGATGTAGATGGAATGCCACAGGATACGGTGATGTATAACTGCGAGATGAGCGAGAATCAATTTGTAGAGGTATGGGCTAAGGACAAGGCAGGCAACCTCGGTCACTGCGTTACGGAAATCCTGGTGTATGATACCGCAGGATATTGTTCATTCGGACTGGCTTCCAGCATTTGTGCCACTACCTACTGGAATCAGCAGGTAGTGCAGGACGTAAATTTCAACATGACGTGGATTGATCCCTATCAGTCTCCGGTCATCAATACGCTTCAAAACCTGGGCGGCGGATGCACATTACTCAATGAGTTGCCGCCGGTCAACCAGTTTACTTTATCTGCCCAAAAGAATACAGCCGTATTGAACGGGGTCACTACTTTCGATTTGGTACTGATTTCCAAACATATACTGGCACTGGAGCCATTTATAGATGCCTGGAAACTCGAGGCTGCCGATGTGAATCAGAGTAATTCCGTCACTACTTTTGATATTCTGGAATTACGGAAACTGATACTTGGCCTGACAGATAAACTACCGGGCAATACGCCGTCCTGGAAATTTTTTGTAGATACCTGCCAGGTATGGGGGAGTCCTTTCTTTGGCAACTGCCCTGAAGTTTACGAACTTCCAAAACTTCCCATGAGCAATTATCCTCCCAACCTCTCTTTTAAAGCCCTCAAAATGGGCGATGTAAATGGTTCTGCGGCAGCGGTTGACACGCTTCAGGGGGGGACAGTATCGTCCAGAGCATACCCATTGGAATTAATGATGACCGATGTGCTCTTGATGGAGGGCGAAGTGTACAACATTCCCTTGCAGAGCAACGAATCCGGAATTTGGGATGGGATGCAATTTTCCCTGCAATACCCACCGGAATCGCTGGAAATTCTGGATGTTCTGCCCACCCACAGTCTGCCGCTGCGCCAGGAGCACTGGGCCATTCCCAAGCCAGGGTGGTTGACCCTGAGCTGGTCTGAACCGGAGCCTGCGCTGGTGCAGGCAGGTAAACCGTTGCTTTACCTGAAGGTCAGAGCCCGTTCGATCGGACGAATGGCAGATTGGCTGAGCGTCGGCACTTCTGGCCAGGGGCTCCAGCCGGAAGTATATCCGGAAGAGGAATTGCCTCGTTCGCTGGACATTCGTTTCTCGGCGGAGCAGAGCTCTGTTTTGGCTGATGAACAGATTTCTCCTATACCCAATCCAACAACAGGACGCACCGTATGGCCCATTGTGTTGGAGCAGGAATCTGGGGTACAGCTGGAATTGATGGACTGCCAGGGCAGAAGTGTATGGTCGGATAGGCTCCAGCTGACGGAGGGCCGGTATCAACTGGAAATACCCGCAACAGCCCTTCCGGGGCCTGGCGTGTATTGGTGGAGAATTCGACTGGGTGACGTAGTTCAAAGCGGCAAATTGGTTCGGATGTAAAAATCCGACACATTTCGGGTGAATTTGATTTGAAAATACGGAAAAAATCCGTATACATTGCAGCGCTTTCTGGAATCTGGGTATCCTGTTACCGAAAGCGCCAGACATCTATTTACCCTTTGAACTAATCTCATGCAAAAGCTGCTACTTACCCTGCTCGCCTGCGCGTGCCTGCACCATTGGGCCATGGCACAATGTTCCCCTCAGATTTTAAATGCTCAGACGCCCGTTCAGGGCTGCGATTTGAGTACCAACAATGCCGGATTCTGGAATGAAATTTACTGGTGGGAGCCCCAGTTGCAAACTCATGATTTGCCAGAAACCGCCATGGATCTGGAATTGATCCTTCGGGATACCTGTCCGGATACTCTTCAGGTGCGTTGTTTGTTGTTTCTTGATTTGAACTATGATGGTATTCAGGAAACCGTGGTGGACAGTGATCAATTCCCGAATCCTAATGTGGTGAATTATAACAATGCCTTTAATCCGAATTATTCCGGAGGAACGCCTCGCGGCTTCGACCAACGGCCAGTGCCAGTCAATCAAAAATACCGCTTCGCACTGCGTACCACCACGATTGGCGACTCCAGCCATTATAGCTTGCAATGGAGCCAGGCCGATGCGCCGGATCAGTATACCCTCCCGGAGTTGCCTTATGGAGACCACAAGATTAGGTGGGAAGTTTCCTTTGGAAGCGGACAAACATTGATTCAGGAAAAAAATATTCAGATCAATGACTGTAAAAAGCCGGTTGTTGTTTGTCTTAATGGCCTGAGTGTCAATATCCTGCCGACCGAACTGATCACCCTTTGGGCTTCAGATTTTTTGCAATACATGGAGGATAATACCACTACCGCCAACCTGCTCAAAACAGGCATTCGCAAAGCAGGAAACGGTACAGGCTTTCCACAGGATAACATGGGCAATCCGCTTACCAGCGTTACTTATGGCTGCAATGAATTAGGAGAGCAACCAATAGAGTTGTGGAGTATGGATATAGCTGGCAATGCAGATTTTTGCCAAACTAATGTGATCGTGATGGATAATTTGGAGGCATGTAATCCATCCAAATTCCTTCCAGTGGCCTGTGTCGAAACATTCTGTGGAGATAGACCGGAAGAGGTTCAATTCACTTTTGATTTCCCGCCTTCTCCATTTTTCCCCCCATTTTCACTCTTCGTTTTAGGCGATGAAAGTGGATGTGCCAAGTTAGATCAGGGTGTCCCCATTGCATTTTCAGATGTTATTCTCACCCCAACCAAGGATGACCAACCACTGGAAGAGATTTCCAGTTTCGATATGGTCATCCTGCAAAAGCACATTGACGGCGTGGATTTACTGGACAACCCGTACCAATGGATCGCGGCAGATGCCAACAAAGACAATGTGCTGGACAGTCTGGATATTCAGGAGTGTACCAAACTTCTACTGGGTATTTATACAGAGTTGCCCAACAATAGCTCCTGGCGGTTTGTCGACAAAAGCTATGTTTTTCCCACACCCGACCCACTTTCAGCGCCTGTTCCAGGGAGCATTGTGATTAATAGTAATAATATCCCGACCACGCCTTTGGAATTCATTGCCGTAAAAATATGCGACCTGAGCTGCGGAAACCTGGTGGGTTTTTATGATCAAATGCCTGAAAATCAGCATCTTATTGGAGAAGCGCAGCCCAACCCAACGCATGAGGGCGCCCTGGTGCCTATACAATTGATCCGGCCGGAAAAGATACTGCTTGAGGTGCTGGACGCTTCCGGTCGGCTGATTTTCCAACGGGAAACAGCATGGCCACAAGGCCCGGCGGCGCTGGAAATTCCGGCGGAGGCCATGCCTCAGGCCGGACTGTATCTGTGGCATGTGCGCGCGGGTAACACCTATAAATCAGGGAAATTAGTACGTCAGTAAATACATCATCTAAAGAAGCCTCCGATTTGCGGATGCTCCAAATCAATTTCATTATTCATTACGCTAATGAAAGCTGTTTTTACCTTTTTAGCCATATTGCTGTCAGTTCAGGTATTTGCCCAACGTCCGGAACCTGCCGGATCGGCAGACCGGAATCAGCCGCTTTTAGATCCAACCCAGTTTCAGCCACCGCCTCCGCCGATTGATACGGTGGCGCCAATGATAAGTTGTTTGAGTGGACAATTTGCCAACGTCTTCATTACCGGCGCCATTTCGATATGGTCTACCGACCTGATTACTTCCCTGAACGACAATATCACACCGCTTGGCGAACTCAAAACGGCCATACGAAAAGCAGGAACCGGTACAGGTTTCCCGATGGATGCCGCAGGCAATCCGATTAGCCTGATAACCTATAATTGTCAAGAGTTGGGAGTCCAGCTAATGGAAGTTTGGGCCGTAGATGGAGCCGGGAATGCGGGCTATTGCACTACCGAAGTCCTGATTTCAGACCAGAATGATTATTGTAACCAAAGCTATGATTCGGTGATGCTTTGTGTAAAACGCCCTTGCGACAATTCTCCAATGCCTGGTACTATTTATAATGCTGATGGAACGTCCACCTTTGTTCCCAATTTTAATCAATTCCCGCTACCACCAGTAACAGATAGCACCGGTTGTGGGATCATCTATTTACCCGAAGGAACCACTGCCACTGCCACTGTAACTGTTGAAAGAGACGATGATCCGCTCAATGGGATAACTACCCTGGATATGTTGTTAATAGCTAAACATATCCTTGGGCTTCAATCCTTCACTGATCCTTATCGCCTCATTGCTGCGGATGCCAATAAAAGTGGCTCTATCACGTCGTTCGATATTATAGAATTCCAGAAACTGATCAAAGGCATTTACACAGAATTGCCGTATAACACTTCCTGGCGATTTATAGACGCTGATTTTCAGTTTCCCAATCCATTCAATCCTTTCATATCGTCTTTTCCGGAGGCGATATCCCTTATTGACACTGGAGGATATCCGGACACCGTGCGGTTTTTTGGGATAAAAATCGGGGATGTAAACTGTTCTGCCACCTATGATTCTTTGTATGATCCGGATTACCCGGATGTAAACCTGGTCATTAAGGATACCCTGTTGCAGGCAGGTCAGGAGTATGAGATGCCTATTTACCTGGAAGTCGCCGATTCATGGGCCGGGTATCAGTTTGCCCTGGACTTTGATCCGGCCAAATTGCAAGTCACAGGCATTGTACCTACCCAATGGACGGATGCCGGGAACTGGGGCTTTTTAGCAGACAGGATAACTACCAGTTGGGCGTATGCTCCCCATCCGGTAGACTTTGGCCCCAATCAGCCCATAAGTATCGTTCGGGTAAAAGCCCTTCAGCCTCTTGCCTTGTCAGAGGTCTTGCAATTGGCTACTACCTCCATACATGCAGAGGCCTACCGGGGGAATGACGCTGAACCATTGGATTTGCTGCTCACCTTTGCGCCACAGTTTAAATCGCCGGAATTGCCGATAGGGGAAAGAAACGCATTCGGATCACCCATGATCGGGGATGTATATCCTAACCCGGCAGAGGCGGGAGCAATGCTTCCTGTGCAGTTGCATACAAGTTCTGAGGTAAGCATTGCCTTGTATGCTTTACAGGGCCAATTGATCTGGAAAAACGTTTATGACCTGGATGCAGGAACGCATACTCTGGATTTTCCGGCAGAATTCCTGCAAGAAGCCGGGGTTTATGTATGGCGCGTGCAGGCAGGCGACACGGTAAAAACTGGGAAATTAATACTTAAGTGAAGGCGCAAAAGGACACAAAGGCACGAAGACGCAAAGGCACAAAGGATCTAAGGGCCGGCTTTCAGCCGGCTTATGTTTCATCTATCCCAGAAAGTATATTCCATCCATACTATTAGCGCCTTTGCGTCTTGGCGCCTTTGTGTCTTTGTGCTCTTTTGCACCTTCTTTTAACCGAGCCCCTTGCCCGGGTTCAATATCCCCAGCGGATCAAATACCTTTTTGATCTCGCTCATTAAGCGGCGCTCTGTTTCTGAAAAAACAATATCCACATAGGGCCTTTGCACCAGCCCGATGCCATGTTCGCCGGAAATGGTGCCTCCTACGCTTTTTACAAACTGAAAGATCTCCCGGATGCCCTTGGGTACTTCCTGCTGCCAGGCAGCTTCAGAGAGGTCGCCGCGCAGGATGTTGACGTGCAGATTACCATCGCCGGCGTGGCCGTAGCACACAGATTCGAAACCATAACTGGCGCCTACTTCTTTCACTTTTTTGAGCAGCGCGGGTAGTTCGGCTCTGGGCACTACGGTATCTTCCTCCTTGTAAATGGAGTTCTTTTTGACAGCATGCGCCACGTTTCGGCGCAGTTTCCAGAGGGCGGTTTTGGTAGTGTCGTCGTCAGCAAAAAATATTTCTCCGCAGTCGAACTGCTCCAATACCCTGGAAATGGTTTCGCAATCGGCCACCAGACTATCCAGATGAAAACCGTCTACTTCGATCAGCAGGTGAGCGGCGTCTTCCTCCCGAATTGGTACCGGTGTTTCACCTACATAACGCACCGCCCAGTCGATGGCATTTCGTTCCATAAACTCCAGTCCGCTGGGCGTAACCCCTGCCTGGAAGATAGCCGCCACTGCCGCGCAGGCGCTTTCCGCAGACCGGAAAGGGGCCAGCATGAGCAGATTTTGAGTAGGGTAGGGTTGCAGTTTCAAGACAATCCTGGTAACGATGCCCAGCGTGCCTTCACTGCCCACCATAAGCTGGGTGAGGTTGTAGCCGGTGGAGTTTTTCAGGGTATTGGCGCCGGTCCAAATCACCTCCCCATCCGGCAGTACGACTTCCAGGTTGAGCACATGGTCTTTCACTACCCCGTATTTTACCGCTTTGGGGCCGCCGGCATTGGTGCTGATGTTGCCGCCAATGTAGCTCCAGCCCCTACTGCTGGGGTCGGGGGGGTAAAACAGGCCGTGCTCTTTGAGGGTATTTTGCAGCACTTCGGTGATTACACCGGGCTCTACCGTTACCTGGAAATTGCGTTGATCAATGTTCAATATCTTGTCAAACCGGCGCATGGAGATGACCAGTCCGCCGTGGTTGGGCAGTGCGCCACCGGCCAGGCCGGAGCCTCCCCCGCGCACGGTGACGGGTATGCGCTCCCGCGTGCACAGGCGCATGATGCGACTGATTTGGTTGGTATTGGCCGGTTCCAGCACCCCTTGTGGTAAAAATACCAGATCCTCCGTTTCATCATGTCCGTGTTGTTGCAGCGCCTGTTCATCCGTCAGGAGGAAGAGTTCGCTCACTATCTCGCGCAATTCTGCCCAAACCGATGCCGGTATGACAGGAAGCGATGTATTTTTGCCGGATTGGAACAGCGATTGGCCGTGCGCCATCGTTTCAGGGTGATTCATGCTTTGTTTAAAAAAATGATGAAAAAGACACTTGTTTTCTGGATAGCCATGTTGGGTGGTTTTTGTGTAATGGCCCAAACTAATACGGCGGAAAAAGCGCCTAAAAAGGAAGGCAAAAGTAAGGGTATCCTGGCGCATTTCGCCCTGGGCGGTCACTTGCCTGCCGGTGATTTGTCGAATCGCTTCGGGATCAATGGCGCCCTCGGCGCCGGCACGGAGTTTATTACTTCCCATAACTGGGTATTTGGACTTGAAGGCGCTTTTTTATTTGGCAGTAAAACCAAAGAAGATCCCTTGGCGATCCTTCGCACCCCTTCAGGTGATATCATTGGTAATGACAGAGCCATTGCAACCGTGCGCCTGCAACAACGAGGCTTGTACATAGGAGCAGTCATAGGCAAGCTGATCACCTTCGATGACTCAAGGGAAGGCCTGCGCCTCACTTTTGGCGCCGGCTGGACGCAGCATCACATTCAGATACTGGACGATGCCCGTACTGCTGCGCAGCTCACCGGCGATTATCGAAAAGGGTACGACCGACTCACCGGAGGCCCTGCCCTGCAACAATTTGTGGGCTGGCAACATGTGGGTTATGGCAAAGATGTGAGCTGGCTGATCGGCCTGGAGGTTAATCAGGGTATCACGAATACGCTGCGTGACTGGGATTTTACCGAAATGCGCAAGCTGGATGGCACACGCCTGGATCTCCGATTTGGCGTTCGTGCAGCCTTTACCCTGCCGTTTTATACGGGGTATGCCCGGGAGATATATTACTAGCGCCTAAGCATTCATCTATCCGGTGTTGTATAACCTGTTGATCCATTTCTATGCTGCCATTCTACACCTGGCAGCTATGTTCCATCCCAAAGCCCGGCTATGGGTGGAAGGCCGCAGGAATTGGCGCGACCGCTTGCGCCTGGCAGTAGCTGCCTGGCAGGGTTCGCCCAGGGTGTTCTGGATTCATGCAGCGTCACTGGGTGAGTTTGAGCAGGGCCGACCGGTTATTGAGGCTTTCAGGGCGGAAAATCCGGACTGGAAAATAGTGCTGACCTTTTTTTCGCCCTCCGGTTATGAAATCAGGAAAAATTACCCGCATGCCGACCTGATCTGTTACCTGCCTGTTGATACAACCTCCAATGCGCGGGATTTCCTGGATATCCTCCGGCCGGAGATGGTCGTTTTTGTCAAATACGAATTCTGGTCCAATATACTGT
>JADZFI010000209.1 GCA_020850025.1 Saprospiraceae bacterium | reverse complement strand
TGTAGAACGGAACCGTTGGAATGCCATGCAGGGCATAAGCAGTACCGGCAGCCGTAAAGCTGGCAGTAGCGCCGTCTTCGTTGATGCCTTCCTGCAATACCTGTCCGGTTTTGGACTCTTTGTATTTGATTACCGCAATACCGATTTCCAGCGGGGTGTACAACTGCCCTCTCTGGTTCCAGATATGTACTGAATTGAAGAGCGGTTCCATCCCGAAGGTCTGGGCCTCATCCGGCACAATCGGTACTATGTATTTGCCTATTTCCGGATTTTTGATCAACTGACCCAGAATATCCATCATGGCGCCGGTGGTAGACACCGTTTTGCCGGACTCACTGCCTTTCAGCTGTTTCTCAAAGCTGCTCAGATCAGGTGCTTTGAAAGCCGGATATACATCGGAGCGCTCAGGCAGGAAACCGCCTAGTTTTTCGCGGCGCTCCAGCAGGTATTTACGCTCGGGGGAATCAGCCGCCGGCCACCAGAACTTGGCATCGCGGGCCTCGTCGTCGGTCAGCGGAATCTGATAGCGGTTTTTGATTTCCACCCGGTAGTCGTCGCTCAAATCCTTGGTCTGGTGGGCTTTGTTTTTGCCTTCGGCAGATTTGCCCATGCCATACCCTTTTACGGTTTTGACAATAATGGCTACCGGCTTGCCGGCGCGTACGGCCTTTTCATAAGCTGCATATACCTTTTGGGCATCATGACCGCCACGACGCATTTTACCTAATTGTTCATCAGTATAACCTTCCAGTAATGCAGCAATGCGTTCGCTGAGGTCGTCCTGAACGATTTCTTTTCCGTTGTGTTGGCCAATCAACATTTTCCGCACAAAAGCGCCATCGTTGGTGGAAGCCATCTCCTGGAAGTGACCGTCGAGCATGCGCTCAAAACGGGCGAGCAATACGCCGTCCTCATCTTTGGCCAGGAGCTCGTCCCATTCGCTGGCCCAAATGACCTTGATCACGTCCCAACCTGCGCCGAAGAAGTGACGCTCCACTTCCTGAATGATCGTGCCGTTACCGCGCACCGGACCGTCAAGGCGCTGCAAATTGCAGTGTACCACAAACACCAGGTTGTCCAGGTTTTCGCGACTGGCCATACCGATGGTGCCGTAGATTTCCGGCTCGTCAATTTCACCGTCGCCGATGAAATGCCACACTTTTCCGCCATTTTCAGGCTTCAAGCCGCGATTTTCCAGATATTTGGCAAAACGGGCCTGGTAGATGGCCGTCATTGGGCCAAGGCCCATGCTCACCGTAGGCGCCTGCCAGAAATGGGGCATGCGGCGCGGGTGCGGGTAGGACGAAACGCCACCCAGGGTTTCCTGACGGAAATCGAAAATGGCCTGCTCAGGCAAACGACCTTCAAATACGGCACGTGCATAGATGCCTGGCGACGCATGGCCCTGGATCATCAAAAGATCGCCGCCATAGGCTTCGGAGCGATTTCTGAGGAAGTGGTGAAACAGCACTTCCAGCATGGTGGCACTGGCCGCATAGGTAGCGATGTGGCCACCCAGGGCAAGATTTTTATCCTGTGCATGCAATACCATGGCCTGTGCATTCCAACGGATGATGTTTTCAATCCGCTGTTCCATGTCCAGATCGCCGGGATAGGCTGGCTGATCATCCGGTGCAATGGTATTCAAATATGGCGTATTCAGCGCCGAGCCGCCGGTGGCAGCCCCGTGTTTGGCCAGCATTCGCCGCAGCGCCTGAAATAATTCCTCCGATCGGCCTTTGCCCTGGCTCTCCAGCACTTCCTCCAGCGCTTCCAGCCATTCCTGTTGTTCCAGTTTCCAGTCGTCTGTTAAAGGTGCGTCGCCCATATGTTGTGGTATGTGTGTGTGGAAAGATTGTTTGAGGGGTTTGAAGGGTTTGATGTACCGACGGGTTTAGCCGCCGATGTTTGAGGGGTTTGATGGGGCAAAAATAGACAGCCTGACTCGAGTTTGGCGAATGATGGACCATAAATACATTCATTATTCTTCCAGCCGGCATTGGAAGACCTCTTCGAAGTACTTTTTGATCTTTTGCTTTACCTCCTCCATGTCCATTTCTCTGCCTAAAAGTTGTGCCATGGAGGTCACGGTTTTATCATCGTCGTTGATACCGCAGGGTACAATGTTTCGGAAATAATCCAGCTCTGTGTTCACGTTAAAGGCCCAGCCGTGCAGGGTGGTCCAGCGCGATAAATGAACACCGATGGCGCAGATTTTGCGCTGCATGGGCGCTTGTGTGGCCGTTCCTTGCGTTTGTGTCCAAACACCGGTGTATTCCTTGATCCGATAGCTTTCAATGTTGTAATCCGCAAGGGTGCGAATGATGACTTCTTCGATGTTGCGCACATACAGGTGAACATCGGTAAAAAAACGCTCCAGATCCAGGATAGGATACCCCACGATCTGGCCCGGACCGTGATAGGTAATATCTCCGCCCCGATTGATGGGGAAGAACTCAATGCCCCGTTCCGACAGCTCCTGCTCCGATAACAACAAATGATCCATGGAACCGCTTTTGCCGAGCGTATAAACCGGTGGATGCTCTACCAGCAACAAGTGGTGTTCCTGGGTGTACGACTCCGGTGGCATTCCCTTGTGCGCCATTTTGGTGGCTATTAATGCCTGGTGAAGGGAGGTTTGATAATCCCAGGCTTCCTGATAGCGCATCCTGCCCAGGTCTTTATATCGAACGATTTCCATAGTGGGCAAAGGTCGCTTTTTTTGATACCGGCAACTGCCTGTTATTGTCTTTCTTATGCCATAAAACACCATTATTGAAAAGCGGTTCAGCCTAACTTTACGACCTTCATTTGTCGTCTGTGTTTTTTTGTTCAACCCACGTTTAAATAAAGATATGAATCGCTGCAAACCCATTTCGCTCCTGCCTGCCTTACTTATGGTATGTTTGTGTACCTGTCATGCTCTCGCTCAGCAGAAATCAGTGGCCAGGCGCTGGAATGAAGTAATGCTGGAGGCTATCCGGGAGGATCTGGCGCGTCCGCCTGTGCAGGCACGCAACCTTTTTCATGTGTCCATGGCCATGTGGG
>JADZFI010000208.1 GCA_020850025.1 Saprospiraceae bacterium | reverse complement strand
TGACGAGCAAAAATCACTGCGGGAGGAGAACCAGCAATTGCAGCATGAATACGAGAACCTCCGTATCCAAAAAGGTGGTTTTGGGTTCAAAATGTTGCTCCTCTCCGGATTGGGGGGCTTTTTCACTGCACTTATCCTTTGTTTTGTTTACCTGAAACTGAAACCAAAAGATCCACACACTATAGCGTTACAGCATTTCAAACGCGAGCATTTGTTTGAATTTGAGCTGGCTCTTAGCAAAGGCCAATTTCAGGAGGTCCGCAATTCCATTGAATCGGCCATTCATAAACCTGAAAACCTCCCGATTAAAACCGACCTTGAAATCATTAGGGAGCTACTTGAAGCTGCGGAAAAAGGAAGGTAGCGGACTTGCGATTTACGACTTGCGATTTACGACCTATGATGAGACTCCGAACGTACATGGTGCGCCACCTAGAATTGTTAGTCCAGGCAGCTGGGCTACAACAATTATAAGCCCTATGTCGTAAGTCCCTTGTCGTAAATCGCATGTAGTAAGTCGCATGTCGTCAGCCATATTTAGAGCAAATGGGGCATTGTTCCGGCTTATGATTGCGAGCCGGGCAGTATTGTCGGCCGAAGAAGATGATTTGGAGGTGAAGTTTGTTCCAGGAGGATTCCGGGAAGGCTGCTTTGAGGTCTTTTTCGGTTTGTTCCACGCTTTTTCCTGAACTCAGGCCCCAACGGGCAGCCAGGCGGTGAATGTGGGTATCCACGGGGAATGCCGGATGTCCAAAAGCTTGCGACATCACCACGGAAGCGGTTTTGTGGCCCACCCCCGGCAAGGCTTCAAGGTCTTCGAAGCTCTCCGGGACCTTACCACCGTGTTTTTCCATGATGATTTTGGACAATCCGCTGATGCCTTTCGACTTGGCTGGCGCCAGGCCGCAGGGTTTGATGATTTCCCGAATTTCTTCTACATCCAGCCTGGCCATATCAGCAGGATTATCTGCCCGGGCAAAGAGCAAGGGGGTGATTTGATTCACCCGTTCATCTGTGCATTGTGCTGAAAGCACCACCGCAACCAGAAGCGTGTACGCATCCTTGTGCTGAAGCGGGATAGGCACTTCAGGGTATAGTTCGTCCAGTATGCGTTGTATATCAGCAGCTTTTGGAGACATGTTTAGTGTTTGAAATGCCGCAAGCCGGTTGTCACCATGGCCATATTGCGTTCGTTGCAGGCATCAATGGAGTCCTGATCCTTGATGGATCCTCCCGGTTGGATAACAGCTGTAATGCCGGCCTCATGGGCAATTTCCACACAATCCGGGAACGGGAAGAAGGCATCGCTTGCCATCACGGCGCCCTGCAGGTCGAATCCGAAAGATTTTGCCTTGGCAATGGCCTGACGGAGGGCGTCTACCCTGCTCGGCTGGCCACACCCCATACCTATGAGCTGCTGATCTTTCACCAGAGCAATGGCATTGGATTTCAGGTGTTTGGCGCAACGGGCGGCAAACAACAAAGCTTCCGTTTCGACATGTTCAGGAGCACGGTTGGTAACGGTTTTCAGGTCAGCTGCCGTTTCTGTGCGCAGGTCTGTGTCCTGTTCCACTACCCCGTTCAACAGGCTGCGGAAGCTGCGCGATTGCACTTCAAACGATTTGATTTTCAGCAAAATACGCTGGTCCTTTTTGGTCAGCAACTCCAGCGCTTCCGGAGCAAAATCCGGAGCTATGAGCACTTCATAAAACAGCTTGTTGATCTCCTGTGCCGTAGCCAGGTCTACCTTTGTGTTTGTAATGAAAATTCCACCAAAAGCCGAGGTGCTGTCGCAGGCCAGTGCAGCCTTCCAGGCGTCCACCAGGGTGTCGCGCGCTGCCACACCGCAGGCATTGGTATGCTTGAGAATGGCAAGGGTGGGCTTTTCCTGTTGGAATTCGCGCATGAGCTGTACCGCAGCATCGATGTCCACGAGGTTGTTGTAAGAGATGGTTTTACCCTGAATTTTCTCGAAAACATCCTCCAGATTACCATAATATACACCTTTCTGGTGCGGATTTTCCCCGTAACGCAGTACTTCTGAATGCGTAATGCTGTGTTTAAATGCCGGATCATCGGCGTCCTGATTGAACCAGTTGTAAATGGCTGTATCGTAATGCGAGGTCACCTTGAAGGCCCTGCGCGCCAGTTCGCGCCGATCATCATCGGAGAATTGGCCATTTTGGCTGTTCAACAGGTCTAAAAACAAGCCATATTCTCCCTGTGAGGCTACCACCACTACATCTTTCCAGTTTTTGGCGCCGGCACGAATCAATGAAACGCCACCGATGTCAATTTTTTCAATGATCTGGGCCGGATCGTTGGTGCTGGCCACTGTCTGCTCAAAGGGATACAGATCCACCATGACACAGTCCATTTCCGGAATCTGGTATTCCTTCAACTGAGTCAGGTGCCCAGGCTCCCGACGCGCCAGAAGTCCTCCAAAAATGGCCGGGTGAAGCGTTTTTACGCGTCCATCCAGAATACTCGGGTATCCGGTCAGCGATTCAACGGCAATGACCGGGATGCCCAGTTGTTCGATATAAGTCTGAGTACCTCCTGTGGAGTACAAGGTGACGCCAAGTTCATGCAGTCGGCGAATGATGGGTTCGAGACCTTCTTTAGAGAAAACGGAGATGAGCGCGGAACGTATTTGCACGGAGATAATGTGGTTAATGTGGTGAATGGGGGGAATGGGGGAAATGGGGGGAATGTGAGGAATGGGTTACAAAATGATATGAGCGGACAGGACAGCCAAAATGCCGGCTGCATAGCCGAGATAGATGGCGCCGGGTGGATGATCTTTTAAACTGAGCCTGGAAACACCGACTAATCCGGCGAGTAATGTGACAAAGATCAGGACAACATTAAAACTTACAGCAAGTGATCCAATGTGCAGAGATTGACCGGCCCATTCAAAAGCAAGAATTGCCACCATGGTCAGCAGAGCGCCCATTCCGGTGGTGTGGGCGCTGATTTGGAGGAAAATATTGGCAAAAAATGCCAGAAAAAGGGCTATAGTTGCTCCTAACGCAAACTCGGCGAACAAAGGCGGAACTGAGCCTGTGGAGAAATTTTTGAACATCCACAGGTAAAACACCCCGGTAATAATGTATGGTCCGATGCGCTCCTGCTTATCGGTCATGGCCAGGCTTTTGATCAAACCTAGCGGTTTAAGCAGGGATACGCCAAGGGCCGGAATCAAAAAAGTGGTGGATACCACGTAAAAGATCAACACCACTGCCCTTTGATCGCTCATTTGATTGACGCCAAAGGCAAAGGGGTTGGTACTCATCATCAGCAGCAACAGATAACTGAGCACCAACAACGGGTGTCCTGCAATTGAAAATAAACGAGCCGGGAAACTGGGCATTTTGGTGAGGAATGATTCCGGTGCAAAAGTAGCCAAGCTGCAAACAAAAAACCTCTCATTGCCGTGTTGCAATGAGAGGTTTTTTTCGATAAACATGAGGCAGCGTACCGTTTGATGTCTTTTGGCTTCAATTCGACAGCTGCAGGTTGCCTTTAACGGGCTTCCTTCAAGGAGCGAGCGCCAAAAACAAGACCTAGAAGCAACAGACAAGTGAGGATAACCATAAGGATTAGATTTTTTTGGTGAAAACTTCGTTCAGAACCTTTACTAATGATAACAAAAACGAAGCCAATTTTCATTTCGTACCTTTAATGCCTCACCTTAATTTGTCGTTAACAGTCAATCCAACTTTTTTTTCAACCGCTATTTGTCTCAATATTCTGGCATTTCCCCCCATCTCTTCCAAATTTCGGCATGGTGATCCGGGCGGACACTTTTTAAAAATGTTGATAACTTGTCTAGACTTTTTGTGGCGCTACCTTTTCAATGATCCAGCCTATCCCCATCACCAGGAAGCACCCCAGCGGATTGTACCAAAGGAACGCGTCTTTGTTCAGCCAAAAACAAATCAGCACAATTACCTCACTGATCAAAGCAGCATAAAACACAGCCCGTCCTCTCACTTTTTTAAGGAAAAAAGCGGTAAAAAAGATGCCCAGCATCGTGCCATAAAACATGGAACCAATCATGTTTACGGCCTGGATCAGGTTCTCGGCCAATGAGGCGAAATACGCAAACGCAACTATGAACGCCCCCCATATCATGGTGGATCGCCTGGAAACCTTTAAATAATGCTCATCCGATCTCCCCGGCGCAATTAATCTTCGGTATACATCCGAAACCGAGGTGGCGGAGAGTGCACTCAACTCAGATGCCGTGGTACTCCAGGAGGCGCAGAAGATCATAGCCAGCATCAAACCAACCAGGCCTTTGGGTATATGACTCAGCACAAACTGTATGAAAACATAGTCCTTATCGTTTCCGTCGCCTTTCACCCCGGTACTTTGAATCAAACTTTGCGACTGCTTTCTTAAGTCAGTGTGTTGTTTTTCCAGAGTTTGCAATTGTTGGATGGCCGTTTGGGCAGCGGCATCGTCGGAAGCCAGATTGGCTTGCCGGAATGATTCGAGCGCTTGTTTTTTCTGATCGAAAATGGCGGCATCCGCTTGTTCCATACGCTTGAACTCCTCGCCCTGGGGTGTGCCCTGCAGCGTCACCAGATTGGCCTGGTTAAAATGCAGGGGCGCCTGTTCAAACTGATAAAAAACAAACACCATCACGCCCACCGCCAGCACCAGCATTTGCATGGGTATTTTTATTAAACCATTGAAAATGAGCCCTATACGACTCTCTTTCAGGGTTTTTCCCGACAGGTATCGGCCTACCTGGCTCTGGTCTGTGCCAAAATAGCTGAGGAATAAAAAAGTAGCGCCCAGGATGCCCGACCAGAAATTATAGCGGTCGTTCCAGCTAAAACTCCAGTCAACAATCTGGGTTTTGCCGGTAGCCCCGGCAATTTCCCAGGCTTCGGTAACCCCTACCCCATCGGGCAATTCATGTACGATAAGAAAAAAGGCCAGAATCAATCCGCCGAGCATGACGGTCATCTGAAACTCCTGGGTTCTGCTCACTGCCGCACTACCGCCACTGGTAGTATAAATCACGACGAAAACCGTCATGAAGAAGTTGGTGAGCAATAAATCCCAGCCAAACACGGCACACAAGATGATACTGGGCGCCAGAATACTGATGGCTGCAGCCATTCCACGCTGGATCAGGAAAAGTCCCGCTGTAAGCGTACGCATCCTGAGATCAAATCGCTTCTCCAGGTATTCGTATGCCGTGGTAACGTGCAGTTTATAATAAATAGGCAGCACAAAAAAGGCCAGAAAAAGCATGGCGATCGGCATTCCGAAGTAGAATTGCACGAATTGCATGCCATCTGAATATGCTTGCCCGGGCGTGCTAAGGAAGGTAATGGCGCTGGCCTGCGTTGCCATAATGCTCAGGCCAATGGTCCACCAGGGTAAATCCCGTTTCCCCGCCAGAAAATCGTCGGGGTCGCTGATGTGCGCTTTCCGGCTTTTCCGGACGCCATATATTACAATAATGGTCAGGGTGCCGATCAGCACGGCCCAGTCGAGTAAATGCATGGTATGTAATTTGGCTATTGTTCAGGTGTAAAGCACTCAGAACGAAGCGTATATGATCAGTGCAAGCAATAACAGGAAGAAGATCCAGGCCCAGATGCTGAGGCTGTTTTCCCGCCATACGTTGAACAATTTTTCCATCACGTTCCGCCAGTCGAGATCACCGTTACGACCGCGGATAACTGGTTCATGCGCCAGCAGAAAATAGCGCCGCAAACCTTTTCTGGCCTGATCGCCGTGTTTGGTCAACACCATGAATTGGGCATTTAAAAAACGCAGATCGAACAACTCACTCCGCCCTCCCATTTCCACGATCAGGGAATTATCTACTCCCAGCTGCCGCCAACTTCCTTTCATCAGATTGCCATCAAGCGAGAGCAGGTATTCGCCGTTTTGCCCGAAAATGTGCAAAATGGCTTCGTGAAACCCTTCGTCGTCACGCACTTCCTTCCAACGTTTGTCTACCCAAAATTGTTTTTCCCCCAGGTCTTCTCCATACGGAATCACTTTGGGCAGGATAAAATCCAGGTGGTTGTCCATATCGCCCAGATCGTTGGGCAAATCAGGACTCAGGGCCCGGGAAACATCGCGAAATAAGGAGTTGAACATAACTGAAGTCGGGGGGCTTCCTTTGAAAGGGCAAAAGTCGTAAAAAAGTTTGGGTACTGTATGAATCACCACCTGCGGCATCTGCTATTTTCGCCCGCATGAAACTGGTTTACGATCCAACTGGCACTCCAATCGCCTACACACAGCGAGGCCATGGCAATTGTCCGCTGGTATTGCTGCACGGGTTTTGTGAAGACAGCAGTATCTGGCAGCCAATGCTCCCCCTTTTGGCCGATCTTCCCCTGATATGTATTGACCTTCCCGGCTTTGGTAAATCGGGCCAGCCCACCCCTCCAACCATGGAAGCCTACGCTAATGCCGTTCGGACCGTGCTGGATCATACAGGGACCGAGCGTTGTGTGCTGGTTGGGCACAGCATGGGCGGATATGTGGCCCTGGAATTTGCTGCCAAATGGCCCGAACGCCTGGCAGGACTTGGGTTGTTTCATTCTCATCCCTTCACTGACAATGAGGAGCGGAAAAGTGCTCGTCGGCGGGGCATAGAGACGGTTTTGGCAGGGAAACGCGATTTGTACGTGAGTCAGTTGTTCCCCAACCTTTTTGCCCCGGACTACCTTGAACAACATCCGGACATCCTTCAACTCCTGACCGGGCAGGGCAAACAACAACCGACAGAGGGTATTGTGAATGCCCTGCAAGCCATGTTGGAGCGAAAGGATCACCAACAAACCCTGGCTCAACTTGAGTGC
>JADZFI010000207.1 GCA_020850025.1 Saprospiraceae bacterium | reverse complement strand
TATTCAAGAACCGCTGGTTGCATTTTGGCGGTACAAACAAGATAGTTTGACTTCTGCCACAAAAATTGATTTTACCGACATTTCGTATTTTGATCCAATTCAATGGAATTGGACTTTTGGAGATGGGTTTACCAGTACTGAACAATTCCCTTCTCATGTTTATGCTGAGCCAGGGGTTTATAATGTTTGTCTGAATGTTTGTAATTCAGCGGGTATATGTGATGACCTGTGTAAAAATGTAGTTGTTAAGAACGTTTCAGTTGGCAGTAAACAATTGTCAGCAACCTTCTTTAAATTTTATCCCAACCCCACTTCAGATTATTTGGTATTTGAACTTCCAAATATCACAAGCGAAAGCATTGTTAATATTTACGATATGAATGGAAGGGAACTTATCAGTAAAAATATCGCTCCTTCAGTTGGGATATATAGATTGGAGCTGAATAGCGTACCACCTGGAGTGTACTTTATCAAACTTTCAAATGATAACAAAGTATATGGTGCGCATTTTATCAAATCATGATAGACCTCTGTTAGATTTCGATATTGATTAGCACTCCGCCAGCACAAAGCTCCCATATCCCAAGCCGAACGCACGCCGGCGCGTTTCGACCTCGCGCCGGCGCGGGGGAAGGAAATGATTCCTACACCATTCTGAAAAAAAGAACCATTCTTCAGCCAGAATAAAAGCTGCCGGGTATTTTTGAGCCAAAATCTCCTGCATGTACCTGCGTATTCTCTTCCTCTGGCTCCTTTGCACCTCCTTCCAGCCCCAGTCGCCCATTGTTTTTCAAACCGGGTCCTGTCGTATCGGCCTGGACCAAACCGGTAAATTAACCGAATGGACCGACCTGGCTACCCAAACCAATTACCTGGCCACGGAACAGGCTTCCTGGTTGTTGTCGCTCATGATCCGCGACAGTCTGTACCGACCTTTGGAAGCGCAATATCAGGCCGGGAAAAAGACCCTCACGCTGCGCTTCCCGGAGCAACGCACGGCCGTGATCAAAGTGAAGGAACAGGCCTCTCACCTGAGTTTCGAGCTGGTCAAAGTGTCGGACGAGCAGGACGTTGACCTGGCAGTTTGGGGGCCTTATGGCGTAACCTTAAAGGAAAGCATCGGAGAAACGGTGGGGATTGCCCAGAGTAAATCCTTCACCGCAGGTATTCAGGCCTTAAATCCCAAAACCCTGGGTGGTTACCCCTGGAAAGACAACGACCACCTGCCGCAAATAGATGTGTTTGAGCAGGAAGACTACGATAACCTGCAGCAGGGCAAACGCTGGGTGCTGTACTCTGTAGAAGCGGCCAAACCCACGCGCTTTGGCGCCACCCTGCAGGCGTACGTGCGCAATCGCCGGGAGGACCGGGTGATTGAGAACTGGGGCCATAAACAATACGTAGCGCCGGCCCTGAACGATGGCGGATTGAAAGGCCGCGCTATCGCCCTGTTCGGGTGCCCGAGTGCTAAAACCCTGGAAACCATCGGCGCCATTGAACTGGCAGAAGGTTTGCCGCACCCCACCATCAACGGGGAATGGATCAAAACCTCGCCGGTGGCCAACAGCTCCTACCTCATCATGGATTTTGACGAATCCAATGTGGATCAATGCCTTGCCTACGCCGAGCAGGCCGGCATGCACTACCTGTACCATGGCTCGCCGTTTAAAACCTGGGGGCATTACGAGTTGAGTCCCCTGTTTTTTCCCAATGGAAAGGCCGGCCTCAAAGCTTGCGTACAAAAAGCGGAAAAACGCGGCATTTACCTCGGCACTCATACGCTCAGCAATTTCATCAATACGGAAGATGCGTACGTGAGTCCGGTGCCCGACAAACGCCTGGCCAAGGTGGGGGCCAGTGTGCTCTCGCAAGCCATTGATGCTGCACAAAAGGATATTCCGGTGGATCAACCGGACTTTTTCAACCAAATGGAGAACAATACCCTGCACGGCGTACAGATAGGGGAGGAGATTGTCCGCTACGGCCGGGTGTCGGAACAGGCGCCCTGGATGCTGCTGGATTGCGAGCGTGGCGCATTTGGCACCAAAGCCTCTGCGCACGCCAAGGGAGCTACCGCTTATAAACTGGCCGACCACGCCTATCAGGTGTTTTTGGGCAATGCGGAGCTGAACCAGGAAATTGCGGAAAATGTGGCCGACCTGTTCAACGAAACCGGAATACGCATGGTGGATTTCGACGGGCTGGAAGGGGCGCACTCCACCGGATTGGGCAATTACGGAGAGGCGCTGTTTGCTCAGGCTTGGTACGACAGGCTGAACAAGGATATGAAAAGCCACTTTGTGATGGGTGCGAGTCGCTCCGGGCACTATTTCTGGCACCTGTATTCCCGCATGAACTGGGGCGAACCCTGGTATGCAGGATTCCGGGAGAGTCAGACGGAGTATCGCATGCTGAACCAGAAATATTTCAAGCGCAACCTCATGCCGGGCATGCTGGGTTGGTTCAAGTTTACGGCCGGCACAACGCTGGAGGACATCGAATGGCTGATGACCCGCTCGGCGGCGTACAATGCCGGTTTTTGTCTGGTGATGGACCTGCCGGCAGCAGAAGGCAATGGCCTGTGCAAACAGGTGCTGGAAACCATTCGCCTGTGGGAAACCGCGCGATTAAAGGGGCAGTTCCCCGCCGAAGTTTGCGAGCGTATGAAGGATCTGAACACCGAATTCCGACTGGCAAAAGGCGCAGATGAACAGTTATTCCTGACGGAAATATACTCCCACAAATTCAAACATGTGCAAAAAGTGCGGCAGCCGGGGGAGCCCTTGTACTCCACTTGCACGGTGAAAAGTCCTGTGCCTGAATCGCCGGTAGAGCTCATCGTAACGGCTAACGGTGCAGACCTGACCAACCTGAAATGGGAGATCAACCGCAGCAAACAGATCCGCATGAACGTGATGCTGAAAAAGGGGCATACCCTCAAATACACCGGAGGCAAGGAGGCTGTGGTGTACGATGTTCATTGGCAGGTAGTGGAGAAAATCGCCATGCCCGAAGGGCCGATCATGCTCCCGGAAGGGAACAATACTGTGTTATTTGATGCCCGTTTTACGAACGCAGATGCCGGGGTGGAGCCATTTGCTCAGGTGGAAATTCGGGTGTTGGATGTGGCGAAGAGGTTGTAGTTGTTTCGCACAGATTAAATTTCGCACAGATTTTACACGGATTCTTTTCACAGATTTTACACAGATTCTTTTGTTCGAATCAATTTCTAGAAAACCTCTCCTGGTATCCTTTTGTCAGCTTTACTGACAATCTTATGCCGAACCAATTCCCAAAAATCTGTGTAAAATCTGTGAAAAGAATCTGTGTAAAATCTGTGCGAAACTATATCCGTGCGAAACAAAACCTATTTACCCTTTAAATACTCCTCCACCAACTGTTTATAGTACGGCTTCAGTGCCGGGCTTACCGTGCGGAATTGCTCCACTTCGGCGCGGCGTTTCTTGAGGTATTCTTCCAGGGCCGGCGGCATTTTGGGCTGCTGCTGGCGGGCTACTTCGGCTTCGCGTTGCTCATCCTGCTCGCGCTCGCGTTCGGCTTTTTCGTGTTCGAGGAGTCGGGTGAGGATTTGCTCCTGGCGTTTGAGCATGTCGTTGTTCAGCTTCTTATTCACCAGGTCGATCTCGATCTTGTTCATTTCGTCCATAAGCTCGTCGAGCGCCTTGCTGCCTTTTCCTTGTTCCTGCTTTTCTTTCTGCAGTTTGCGCAGGGCATCGCGCAGGGCAGCCTGTTTGGCAGCCAGTTGAGCAAACTCCTTGCTGTTTGACGGCTGTGTGCCGCCTCCTCCGCCGCCGGGCTTTTCGCCGTTTTTCTCTTTGCCCTGTTTGTCGAGGCGTTCTTTGAGGTCTTTCATGATTTTATTCAAATCCTCCTGACCCTTGCTGAGTTTGTCTTTGGGCTCACCTTCGCCCTTACCCTTGCCTTTTCCTGCGCCTTTACCCTTGCCGGGCTTGTCGCAGCTCTGACTGCCGGGCATGGCTGATGCCATTTGCTCCTGCATATTCTGCATGGATTCTGCCAGCAGCAGGGCCAGGTCGTTCAGCGCCTTCATGGTGCGGTGCTGATATTCAGAGGCCGTGGTATTGCGGCGCTCCTCCATTTCTTCCAGGCTGTTTTTGAGGTTGCTCTTCACCTCCGTCACCTTTTCCGTGATCACCGTTTCAATCTGGAACTGACGCGTGGCCAGGGCCTGCAGGCTGTCTTCCACCAGTTTGAAATCGTCTTTGATCTTGAATTGTTGTTGGGCCAATTCCACAAAACGCGGCGTATTGGGGTTGGTGATTTCTGATTCTTTTTTGATCTGCTCCTGGGCAAACGACAGCCCCACCAAATTCTCCAGCAACTGGCGAATGGCTTTGAGGTCTTCCTCCATCTGTTGCATATCCCCGCTCTCCTTGCCCTGCTTCATCTTGTTGGCCATTTCCTTCATCTTGTTGGCCGCGTTCTTCTGTTTCTTCCCGGCTTTCTTGTTCTGCTGGTTATTCAGCTCCTGCTTGGCGTCCTTTTGCTCCTGCTTCGCGTCGTTCATGTCCTGCTGATTGTCTTCGATCTTTTCCGGACGTTTCAGCTCCTCGTTCTTCTTGAGCAGTTCATCCATTTTCCTATCCAGCTCTTCCAGCTTTTTATTGAGCTCATCCTGGTCCTTGCCCAGCTCCTCATTGCTTTTTTGCTGCTCTTCCGTTTGTTTGGCCAGTTCTTCCTGTTCCTTGGCCAGTTCTTCCAGTTGTTCAATCTGCTGATTGAGCATTTGCTCCACTTCCAGCTGCTTGTACAGTTCTTCCAGTCGCTCCAGTTCCTTGTTGAGCTCTTCGTTGCTCATCTGCATATCTTCCATTTTCTCCAGCATCTGGTCCTTGTTCTGCTCTTCGAGCAGTTTCTGGATGTCTTCGAGGAGCTTTTTCATCTCGTCGTTCATGGTTTCCTCGAAGAGCTTTTCCATTTGCTCTTCTTTTTTCTGCAATTCCTCGTCCTGGCGATTGAATTCTTCGCGCTGCTCCTTGTTTTGATCGAAGGTTTCTTTGGCCTCCTCCAGCTGCTCTTGCAGTTGTTTTTGGCGCTGCATCAGCTTCTCCATGTCTTTGCGCGTCTGCCAGTCCATCTCTTTCTTTTGCAGCACTTTTTCGCGGAGTTTTTTCAGCTCGTCCTGAATTTTCAGGCTTTCTTTCAGCGCTTTTTCCAGGTCTTTCTTGATCTCTTCGGAGTTGTCGGCCTGCTGCTGACGGAATTCATCCAGCGAAGGCATGCGGTAGTTCATCAGACCGGTGCGGGCGTTTTTGGCGCCGTTTACGCCGTCGTTGTCTGACACTTCAAAGTAGTATTGCACCTCATCGCCGGGTTCCAGGTTGAGGTTGCGCACATCCCAGGAGTATTCGTACTGGATTTGTTTGCCGGATCCGCTTGGGGTGATTTTGACGGAATTCATGGGCATCTGACCGCCTTTTGCCTTTTTGATCTGGTAGTTGAAGGTCAGATTGGAGATGCCGTAGTCGTCCGAGGCATCACCAGCGAAGAACGACATGCGCAGGTTGGCGCTGTCTTTGAATTCTTCCACGCTGATTTGCGGATGCAGATCAGGTATGATGGTCACGGTGTAGGCCACGGAATCAGCGCCTTGCAGCATGCTGTTGCTGAGGTAGAGTTTGTACGACTCATCCTTCATCACCCTGCGACGATACTGGAACAGGTCGTCGTCAAAACGTTTGGCTTCTTCACCGGCCTGTCCGCCGAAGCGCAACTGGAGGTTATCCGTATTTTGGGCACTGAAAATCCAGCTGATATCCGTTCCCTGGGGAACCACCAGATCGCCCACATTGGAGAGTTCCTCGGCGGCGCGACCGATGTAGCTGGGGAATTGCAGTTTGGTGGTAAAGGAGAGGATGTTCGGCTTTTGGATCACGGAGAGCACATAATCCCGGCTTTCCACGCCGGCAGAGAACAGGTTGAATTCCGTATCTTTCTGAACGTTGGTAAACTTATAGGTAAACTCGTTGGCGGCGTTCTTTTCGAGGCGGTATTGCACATTGCCCAGGGAAATGAACACCTCGTTGGGCAGCGCCGAGCCTTCTACTTTCACTTTCAGGACATAATCTGAAAACTGCACGGCCTTCAGGGAGTCCGGATTGATCAGGAACTTGAATGGGGCAGGTTTTTCAAATTTGGTGGTACTGTTCCACAGGCGCATGGTGCCTTCGCGAAGGATATTGGGTGCTCCGAGCAGCAGGAACAACAGGAGCATCACCGGCGGCAGGGCGTAGCGCAGGTATTTGCGGTTATTCCCCAGATCAATGGCAGCCTGGAAGGGCACGAGGCGGATTTCCTCGCTTTTCTGGTTGATACTGGCGTTGATCAGTTCCGCATAGATGGCGTTATTGCTTTGTTGTTTGAGCTGAAGGATGTTCAGCAACTTATCCTGCACATTGGTAAAGTGCTGGCCAATGATCTGAGCCGCCTGCTCGTGGCTGATCACCTTTCCCAAGTGGAAATAGTGCATCAGCGGCAGCGCCACCCATTGCCATACCGTGTAAGCGCTCAGCCCCAGAAAACCCCAAAGCAGGCCGGTGCGCACGCCGGTGCTGAAATAAAAGTAGTATTCCGCCACATTCAGCAGAATGAACAGGCCGAGTACCACACCCACCGTGTACAACGCTCCGCGCAGGAGCTGATTGATGTAAAACTTGCGGATGAAGGCATCGAGCTTTTCGATCAGCAGAGAATAATTGTCGCGTTGCATAGTTCGAGTGTTCGAGTGTTTGAGTTTTCGAGTGCTCGGGTTTTTAAAAGTCTGGGATTTCGTTGATGGGTTGCACATCCCCCCCATTCATCACATTCCCCCCATTCCCCACATTCATTAGGGGGGCCAAGTTAAACTGCTTTTTGGATAAAAAGTTGGAGTGGGAGGCGATTTAACGGACTGGTGACATTTTGAGCAAAAAACAGATTGTGTAGGTATTGCAATGAAATTCAATTACCTTAGCGAATACAAAAACCTGTTAACTACCCAAATTAGATATGAAAAACCACCTTAACCCTGTCTTATTCTTCCTGTTTCTGTGTGTCTCCACACTTTCTGCGCAGCCGGGGAAGTTGATTTCACATGCATTTTACACTTTTGATACCGGTACCGGAGCCCTTTTAAGTGGCGATTCAATTACCGTGGGGTACAACGGTCAGCTATTGCCGGATATGTATCGGAATTACAAGCTGAGCGCCACCGGAACCTGGCATGTAACATCGCGCAGTGTCTTTTATGAATATGATGCGGGCGAGAATCTGCTTGGTTTTACGCAGCAAGTTGGAAATGATCAGGATGGTTGGACAAACACCTGGAGATATTCAAATTCTTACAACGCCAATAACCAGGAGCTTTCCAGTAAGTTGGAGAAATGGGACGGCAATGGATGGATTTTGAACTCCCTGAACGAAAAGGAGTACGATGCGGCTGGTAACCTGATTTCTTCAAGTGGGCAGTCTGTACGAACCCTTTACACGTACAATGCGGAAGGACTTTTGGAATCGGAGATTACGCAATACAATATCGGTAACGATTGGTTAAACAGTGCAAAAGAAGCATACAGCTATGTTGCCGGTACCAGCCATGTGGATGTTCAGACAACCTTCTACTGGGCAGCCGGGGCCTGGGGAGGCTCTGCTCGCCAAACTTTTCAATATGACGCAAATGGCCATAATACACAGTTGCTTTTAGAATACT
>JADZFI010000206.1 GCA_020850025.1 Saprospiraceae bacterium | reverse complement strand
GTCTAGGGAGCTTAAAAAGACCATCAAAGCCCATCTGAAAGCCTTGGCAGAGGCGGGTGGATTGCAGGCTGAAATAGAGGAGGTGGGGGAGATCCACAACCTCGAAGCAGTAGTGCTTTCCCTTGGCGCTGTTGCCAGTGGTTTGGGAGAATCGGTGGGCAATGGTCTGCGCCGGGATCTGATCAAACAAAACGGTTCGCTGGTGTATCAGCAACTGTTCAATGGAAAGATACTCGTGCTGATTAATTACCCCTACATTGAAAAATACGGACAACCTCAACCGCCCAAAACCATAGCCGTTTACCGGCCGGAGGAACTCAAGGAGCCCTATTTTCAGCGCCACTTTGAAACCTTTATTTCGGATGTAACTTCCTGGGAAGATTACGACGACGATCTCATAGATCCAAACCAGCGTATAGGGTTCAAGATGAACTTTGAACGGGAGGAAGCAGGGCAGTAACAGTGGAGGCAGTGAGGCTTTATCATCAGTACATACACATCATGAAACTTATCTCCCGGTTTTTGGGCCTTGGCCTTTTGGTCTGCTGCCTGCATCAATCGCTCACTGCCCAGTCATTGCAGAAAATAGGGCATTTGCCTTATACACCCCTGTCGTTGGCCGGCTGCTGGCACCATGTGGATCAGAACGGAGGCGAATGGGCGCTGGTAGGTACCAGTGCCGGAATGAGCATTGTGGATGTTTCCAACCCGGCCCAGCCGGTGGAGCGATTCAACGTGCCGGGCCTGACCAACAACTGGCGCGAATTGCGCACCTGGAAGGGGTACGCCTATGTGGTATCGGAAGCAACGCCCAGTGGCGTGACCATCGTGAACCTCAATCTGCTCCCCGATACCATCGCCTGGAAGGTTTGGCGAGGTGACGGAGGCTTTCAGGACAGTGTGGTGAGCAACCATGCCGTGCAGATTTCCGATGGTTATATGTACCTTTTTGGCGGCGACGTAGTGGCCAAAGGAACCGTCATTGCAAGTCTGGAAGATCCCTGGAATCCGGTTATTATGGGCGGAACGGACGAGTTTTACGTGCACGACGGATTTATCCGGGGGGATACCTTATGGACCAATGAAGGCGGAATGGCTCAAATTGGGGTGTACGATGTGACCGATAAATCCAGCCCTGCATTGATCACCCGTTTTCAGCATCAACCGGGTTATTCCCATAATTCAGAGCTTTCGGCTGACGGCAAAACGTTGTTCATAACGGTGGAAACCATCAATCAGCCCCTGGCTGCGTTCGATGTGTCGAACCTGGAAGATGTGCGGCTGCTGGATCTGTACAAGCCTAGTAAAAAACCTCTCGGTGAGGTACATAATGTGCGGGTGGCGCCCGGCGATTTTCTGGTTTGTCCCAGCTACAGAGGGCAGCTTACGGTAGTGGATGCCTCCAGGCCACAAAACATGATTGAAATCGCCTGGGATTCTCTCGGTAATTCGCTGGTCTGGGATGCCGATCCCTATTTGCCCTCAGGCATCTTGTTGGCCACGGCCAAATCCGAAGGGCTGTATATTTATCAGGTAAATTACCAGCACGCAGCCTGGCTGGAAGGCACGGTAACGGATGAGTTTTCCGGAGCGCCGCTGCCGGGGGCTAAAGTGTTTGTGTTGAATACCCCCAATGCCGACACCACCATGGCCAACGGATTGTATCAAACCGGCGCTGCTGTAAGTGGGAACTATGCCGTTCGGGTGGAGCGGAATGGCTATGAAACCCAGGTGCATACCAATATCTCGCTCACCAGCGGCCAGGTGACGAACCGCAATTTTGCCCTAAAACCGCTCGTCATCGGAACAGAACAGCCAACGGAAGTGACGCCCGTTCAGGTATCGCCCATGCCGTTTGCAGATTATCTGGACATTACCCTGCCGGAAAATTACCCCGTAAAAGGCTGGCAACTTTGCCATTTTACGGGCGGCGTAGTGCGCGACATTCCATCCGTCACTGGCCCCACATTCCGTTTGGATCAACTGGGATCGCTACCCGCCGGCACTTATCTGCTGCGGAATACCCGGGCCGGCATCAGCCTGAAGGTTATGAAAGTGGCAAGTCGTTAAAAGAAATCGCCCAAATTGGTACCGATACCCAGGTGTGCCACACCGCCTGCCAGATGGTAGGCGCCGTAGCCGAAGTCGACCCGGAAGCGACTGATTTTCACGCCAACGCCGCCGGAGAATCCTGCCAGACTGCGGTAGTTGCTCACCGTCAATTCGCGTTTGAGCAGGTGGTTGTAGCCAAGTCGCAGCCGGAACCCCTCGTTTCTGCCCAGCAAAAACTCCCCGTTAAAAATGAGGTGGCGGAAGAAATTATCGATAAAAGCGGAGGCTTTGTTTTCTGCAGGTTGTTCATCGCCGAACAGCAGCACGTCGTCGTCCTGCAAATTCGGGTCGTTGTAGCGGATGTCCCACTGATGCAAATGGTGTGCAATGATGCTGAAACGGAACGGCAGGTGCTCCAGGCGTTTGCTGATGCCCAGCTGGATATCAAAAGGCAGCGTTTCTTTCAAATCGGCGTATGTGCGGAGCTGGGTACCCGCATTCTTCAGCACCAGTCCGATGGTGAGTCGGCGGGCGGTGTCGGCGTACATCAGGCCGGCATCGGCCAGCAGCGCGGAAGAGCGGTAGATGTCGAGCCGTGAAAAGGCCATGCGCACATTCAGGCCCAAAGAGAATTTATCGCTCAGCGGCCTTGCGGCGCCCAGGGTGAAGGCATTTTCTCCTGCATTGACGGTTCCCTGCACGTCGCCGAATTCATCGGCGCGTTTGATTTCTCCGTAGTTGAGGTACTGGAGTCCGCCGTGCATGGTAAAACCCCACTTTTTCAGATGCTGGGCATAGGAAACATACCCGTGCCGGATACCACCCATGAAGAAATTGTGGTTAAACGCCATCCTGCCCGACATGGCCGGGTTCAGTGCGCCGGGGTTGGCAATGGCAAATACCGGATCGTCGTCGCGTACGGCAATTTGCATTCCACCCATTCCGGTTACCCTGGCCGACTGCGGGAGCGAAAGATAGGAAAACACATGTTGGCCGCCCACCACCTGCGCCTGTGCGCGGGCAGGCAGGAGCAAGGAGATCAACAGCAGCGCTGATAAGTATTGGTACATGGTTGATGTCATACAAAAGTGTGGTTTCACCGCGAAGGTCGGAAAATAGCTGTGTGAGCGGATAATACTGGACATTTTGGTTTCAGACCTGCAAGGTTTCCAAAAACCTTACAGGTCTGAAACCAAAATATCCGGTAGTGTGGTGTGAGCGCCTCCGTGGTGAAACATTTTCAAGCGCTTACTTCTTCCACCGTGTGAGGCACATACCATTCTGACAGTCTGCGATGCGAATGAGTTGCCCGGACTCGTCATATTCTTTTAATTCTCCGTGTTCCAGGCCATCGCCGTCTTCATTAGGGACGTAGGCGCCCTCGGTTTTGAGTTGTCCGTTTTCGTGGTATTCGGTAAAGGGGCCGTCTTCCACGTTGTTCTTTAGCAGCACCTTTTCTTCCATTTGCCCGTTGGGGTAGTAGCGGATGCTGTAGCCGTTCAGGGCGCCATCCACAAAGTCCTGCTCAATCTTGATCTTGCCGTCGGGGTAGAACGACTGGAATTTTCCGTGGATCTTGTTGTTCTGATACCGTTCGATGCTTTCGAGTTGGCCGGTGGCGGAAAAATATTTTCGTTCGCCGTGGAGGGAGTCGGCCAGGTAGTGAGCTTCTTCCAGCAAAATGCCATCGGTGGAAAAGCGCTGGAAAAGTCCTTCCCGTTTCTGGTTGTCTTTCCTGCGTTGGAAGCGTTCCAGATGGCCGCGGTCGTTTTGTTGTTCAAGGGTTTCCAGAGGATCCTGGGCGCAGGATGCGAGAAAGAGGAGCAGGATGGATGCTATTCTCATAGGTAGGATAGATTGGTTGGTGTGGATGGAAACGCAAAAAACGGAAGAGAAGTCTTTATTGTTTTGATTTGCGATTTTCAAAAATGTGTACCCTTTCTATTTGTTGACAATACACTCAGCATTTCATCGATTGCCCACGGAAAGGCTGGGCGCTTGGTTTTAGGCCGATTCTGGCCTGTTTACCTTCATTTTGACGGATAATGCTACAAGATTGACGGAAAATGTCACTTGACAGGCGCCCATCTTTGCCCCCGTTGAGCAGGCGTATGCTTTTGCTTGCTAACGACTGTACGCACAGGATTTCGTCCCGTCAAGCGGGAAACAGCCGAAAATCCCCGAACAGAGTAGGCAATTTTTACTTTCAATTTCTTAAAAATGAAAAACAGAATTACTTTATGGATGGCCTTCTGCCTGATGGCCGTCTCTTTTCTTCAAGCCCAGCCCCTCGAAACCGTCGCTATTTTGCCGGGCGGCCAACCCATCGGGACCGCATTCAAGGGTAGTGACTTGTACGTGAGTGCTTATTTGGGAAATAAAATCGTCAAAATAGACCTCACGCAACCCTTTCCGGTTACGCCAACTACGGTAATCGATAATATAGTAAAGCCAACCGGGCTGCTCGTTATTGGTGATTATTTGTATTTCAATACCGAGGGTAATATCCCAGGACTTGGCACGGCCAGATCTGCCCGGATAAACTTGACCAGCCCCTCTCCCACCATAGAACAAGTGATGACCAATGTCATAGACGACGCACAAGCGTACGCCAAGGTCGGTGATACCCTGTACATCAGCAGTGCCAACAATGGCATCTTTCGGGTCATCCTCAGTCAGCCGTTTCCGCAGGCAGGTGTTCAGATTAGTAGTCAGAATGCTTCCGGTTTGGCCTTACAGGGCAATGAGCTATATTGTGGCCATTTCAATGGCGATAAAGTGTTCAAAATCAACCGGCATCAGCCAAATGCTTCTCCGGTAACGGTTGTCACTGGTCTGGCTGGACCCGATGGCTTGACTTTTAGCGGCAATTTTTTGTATGTATCCGAGTCAACAGGCAGTAGAATTGTCAAATTCGATGTCACCCAGCCTAGCCCTCTGGTAGAAACAGTCGTTTCCGGCCTCGTCGGCCCTACCCTGACGGCTTTCGACGGGTTGGACATCTACTTCGGCCAGCAAGGTAATGGCAAGATTTCCAGGCTCTCGATCAATGCTCTATCCTTTTCACCCCCGGCTCAGGTCTGTTCCAACAATCCCGCTGCACTGCGCACTGGCGGCTCGCCCCTTGGTGGCATATACAGCGGACCGTACGTGACGGATAGCGGCAATGGAGAAACCTTCTCCTTCGATGGTCAGGCAGCCGGCCCCGGAGCCTACACCGTCACCTACACTCTGCCCAACGTATCACCGGCCACCGCCACCGTCACGGTGACGGCTGCTCCGGTCATTGGCGTGTTCGGGTTCAGTACCGACGTCGTCTTCCCGCCGACCCTGCTGCCCGACCCGGCCGCTGGCCCTGCGGGCGGCGTTTACTCCGGTACCGGCGTACTGCCGGGCAACATCTTCGACCCTGCACTGGCGGGCGTAGGGGTACACCTGCTTACCTACACCTTCACCGATGCCAACGGCTGCACGGCAACCGGTACAGGCACCATCTCGGTGACTCCTGCACCGCATGATGGTTGTAGCGATGCCAAAGACATCAACAACCTCTTCGGCGCGGCCTACAACGTGCCACAGACCTCTGCCTTGCAAAACAACACGGGCTACACCAGCACGGGCGACCCGGCTGTCACTTCCGGCTGCTTTTTCCAGGACGATGCGCTACAGCGCACGGTATGGTACACCTTCACCGGCGACGGCAATACGTATCGTATCCGTTCCGTGCAGTGCAATGCCACCAACTACATCCCTGACGGCGATACACAGGTGGCTCTCTTCACAGGCAATTGCAGCAGCCCCACGCAGGTGGACTGCAACGACGACGAGAACGTCAATGCGAACATCCTCAATTTCAATCTGGTCGTCGCTACACAGCCAGGTGAGGTGTACAGGATGGTCGTGGACGGCTACGGAGGCGCCCAGGGGGAGTACTGCCTCGAAGTGACCAATCTGACGCCAAGCGCCATCGCGGAAATCGGCAGTATTGGCGTTCGTGTGTTCCCAAACCCGACTGCTGGTTTGGTGCAACTAACAGACGTGCATGCAGATCAGGTGCTGGTGTTCGACAATATGGGCCGTCTTATATTACAATTAGAGAATCCCGGTAACCGCATTGACCTTTCGAATGCTCCTGCCGGCATATATTTTCTCAAAATCACGGAAGGAAATACCGTGTATTCTGCAAGGGTGGTGAAGCAGTAAAAATAGGTTTAGAGCTTGTTCGGGATTTTGCCTCAAACCAAAATTCCGGACAAGCTCTTACTTTTTACATTGCGTGAGGCGTATTTCGCACGGATTTTATTTCGCACAGATTTTACACAGATTGTTTGCACAGATTTTACACGGATTTGTTTTGCACAGATTTTACACGGATTGTTTGCACAGATTTTACACGGATTTGTTTGCACAGATTTTACACGGATTTGTTTGCACGGATTTTACACGGATTGTTTGCACAGATTTTACACGGATTGTTTGCACAGATTTTACACGGATTTATCGGATGATTCTTTGGATACTCACTTTGTCCTCAAGGCTTCTAACATTGAAGTTGATCAGGATGGCAATTCGTTTATCCGCAAGCCTGAGGTAAGTCATAACCTGTTTAAAATGTACCGGAATTAATGTTTCAACAGACTTGATTTCAACAATAATCTGTTGTTCAACCAATAAATCCAGGCGAAAGCCTAAGTCAAATTTGATCTCTTTGTAAGTCATGGGTATGCCCACCTGGCTTTGCACTTGCAAACCATTGTTAAGCAATTCATACGCCATAGCCGCCTCATAGACGCTTTCTAAGAGCCCCGGCCCAAGCTCTGCATGAACCTTAAAGGCGGCGCCCCGGATTTGATAAGTGATTTCGTTAGTTGTCATCATTTGAAAGTTTAATGGGTTAATGATCTTCGAAAGAAAATCTGTGTAAAATCTGTGCGAAAGAAAATCTGTGCGAAAGAAAATCTGTGTAAAATCTGTGCAAACAATCTGTGTAAAATCTGTGCGAAACAAATCTGTGCGAAACAAATCTGTGCGAAACAAATCACCCAGCCCAGCCCTCTCTATCCAAACTCCGATAATGTATCGCCTCTGCCAAATCCTCAATCCTGATATCCTTACTACCCGCCAGATCCGCCGCCGTGCGCGCCACTTTCAGTATCCGGTCGTAGGCGCGTGCGGAGAGCTGCAGGCGCTCCATGGCGGTTTTCAACAGCGTTAACCCGGCTGGTTCAAGAGCGCATACCTCGCGCACCATCTTGCTGGGCATTTGGGCGTTGCTGTACACATCTTTCAAATGTTTGAACCGCTCGGCCTGCACCGCACGGGCCTGCAGCACCCGTTCGCGGATGTCGGAGCTGCTCACTTTGGGGCGCTCGGTGGTTATGCTGGTCAGTTCTTCAATTTTTACCGGCGTTACTTCCACGTGGAGGTCAATGCGGTCGAGCAGCGGCCCGGAGATCTTGGCCACGTAGCGTTTCACCACACCGGGGCCGCACACACATTCTTTTTCGGGGTGGTTGTAATAACCGCAGGGGCAGGGTTGCGTTGCATAGTTGTCAAATCCAGTTATCGGCTAAAAAGCCAGCAAATCCTGCATATCCGGCCGAATTGAATACTTTGGGAGATCATCTAAGAAAGGTAAGGCTGGATCGTGAGTTGTTGCAGGCGGATGTAGCAGAGATTCTTAATGCATCTGAAGCAATGGTAACGGCTTGGGAATTAAACCGAAATGAGCCAACGGCGAAGTTCGCTAAAAGGATTATTGAGTTCCTGGGCTATGTCCCTTTTCAGAACCCTGAATCTTTGGCTAAACGACTTTATTTGGCTCGCTTGATTTCCGGGAAAACCCAGGAGGAGGTTTCAAAAGAAATTGGTGTGGATGAATCTAACTTGCGACTAATTGAGCTTGGTGTTCGAACTCCTTTCCGAAAGACCAGAGAGAAGATTGAGTGGTTTCTAGAAGAAGCTTTAGTGGCCAGGGTGATGCAGATTTGAACGCCGTTAAGTGGGATTCCCCATAAATCAAACGGAACCATACGAACACCTTAAGATGCCTGATTTCTAAATGGGTCAAAGGGAAATGTACTCCTTGGGATGTTGACCAAAACCCTGTCAAGTTTCCGAAAACCCTGGTTTTGTTGCTTCACTTACTCACTTAATTCATTTAAATAACAATCTTTTAAAATCATTTAACTTTTGGCTTCTAATAACTAAAGCTAAATCTATTGGCATTCTAACAGTAGGCCTTTCAAAACTAGATTGCCCCTTAAATGCTTCAGTTATAGTAAGAGTTCTAATTTCATTAGAAGCAACAGAATAATCATACATTGCAAAAGCAATACCCAATAAAACATAAGTTGTTTTGTTGCCCATTACGATCTTACCGTTTTCTGTATTTACCCTAAAGGGAGACTGTCTCAAAAAAACCGGAGAACCACTTGAGCCGTTATACATTGCAATGTCTATTAGGAATTCATCTCGACCGTTATGTAGTAATTTAGGAGGGGTTGAAACTGAACCTGTTCTAACAATTGGAATATTATTAAAGGTGTCAATTATCCCCTTTGGGTATCCGATCATAATTACATCTTCCATTATAGTGTAGGAATTCCAAAGACTATCATTTGGAATAAATTTTTCAGGGATTGATTTATAATAAATGGGTTGCTTTTCTTTGCGAATAATTGACATGTCAAGAATACATAAGTCAACGTTTGTATCAGGATGAAATATCCACTGGTTTTCAAATTTTTTAAAATCAAATTTAATTTTTTCACCATAAATAGGGTCTCCACTAGCACTGCTTTTGGTAAATATTAATTGTCCAAACTTTTTACCTTTAATTATATGCTTATTAGTGACGATTACTTCTTTTTCTACTCCATCCTTTTGAAAAATGAAGAAAAATCCCGTCCCAGTTATTGCAGAATCTTTACTGTTATAGGACAATATTCGAATTGTGGTATTTCCCAACTGTTCTTCTAGGGTCACTTTTTTTTGTCCCCAAATATTATATGTATAACAAATTGAAAGCAAAAATATCAATATTCTCATTTGTCTATTCTAATGATGAATGAATATTACACACCTTAACAGGATAAGGCATGAAATTGTTCCCAAAACCTCCAT
>JADZFI010000205.1 GCA_020850025.1 Saprospiraceae bacterium | reverse complement strand
CGATGAGGTTGGTTTCGACCGTGCCGATGCTTCGCCCGACCAGTTCCGTGCGGTCAATGAACGGCTCGATGACCACGCCTTCGGGCAGCGATTTTTGGATTTTGGCGATGCGCTCCTTGACGTTTCGGATGACGGCGTTGAAGTTTTCGCCCTTCAACATCAGGGCGATGCCCGCGACGACCTCGCCCTCGCCGTTGCGCGTGACCGCACCGTAGCGGGTCGCCGAGCCGAACTGGACGGTCGCCACGTCGCGCACGAGGACGGGCGCGCCTGCCACGTTTTTGACGACGATGCGCTCGATGTCGGTCAGGTTTTTGACCTGCCCCAAGCCCCGGATGAAATAGGCGTTGCTGCGCTGTTCTATGTACGAGCCGCCCGTGTTCTCGTTGTTCTTTTCGAGGGCGGTGAAAATTTCGGGAATCGAAATGCCCAGCGCGTTCAATTTTTCATTGTCAAGCGCGACTTCGTACTGTTTCACAAAGCCGCCCCAGCCGCTCACCTCTGCCAAGCCTTCTGTCCCGGCGAGTTGGGTTCGGACGACCCAATCTTGCATCGTCCGCAGGTCGGTGGCGGAAAATTTGTCCTCGAAACCGGGCTTGGCGTGGATGACGTAGTGGTAAATCTCGCCCAGCCCGGTCGTGATTGGGGCGAGCGTGATGTCGCCGTAGCCTTTGGGGATGACGGCTTCGGCTTCTTTGAGGCGTTCGCCGACCTGTTGCCGCGCCCAGTAGATGTCGGTTTTGTCTTTGAAAACGACGGTGATGACCGAGATGCCGGAGCGGGAAATCGAGCGTTTTTCGATGACGTTGGGGATGTTGGAGAGGGCGAGTTCAATGGGCGCGGTGATGAACTGTTCGACCTCCTGCGCCCCAAGCGACGGGGCTTGCGTGATGACCTGCACCTGATTGTTGGTGATGTCCGGCACGGCATCAATCGGCAGTTTTGAAGCCGACCAAAGACCCCATGCGACGAGGGCAAGGGTCATTGCGCCGATGAAAGCCTTGTTCCGAATGGAAAAGGCGATGATTTTATCAAACATGAAAGAGTTGTTGAGTTAGCCAAATGCGCGAAACGCCGCTCCGCGCAGGGCGACGGGCGGGCGATTTCCGGCACGAAAATTTTTGGAAAAACGAGTTGGCTTAACTCAACCGGGGCGGGTGGTCAATGGCGAAGGCCATGTCTTTGACCGGGAAAATGCCTTCGGGGAAAACCTGTTTTTCGCCGAAGGGCTGCGGTTTTTTGAAAGTCAAAACCGCCATTTCTTGAAAAATGAAAATCGAAGTGCAGCAATTGCAGCCGCAGAGCGGGGAACAGAGGTCGTTGCAATGGCGGTGCTGCGGGCAGCCGTGTTCGTCAGTCGTATATGATAATTGTATGGGATTACCTACATTCTGTCCATGACCATGTTCCCCGTCGTTGCATGGAAAGCAAGACAAAGTGAACAAATACAGGCTAAAAATGTGACAAAACCAATTCATTGGGTGCAAAGGTATGTTATTAAGACAAAATACAGAGAATTAGATTTTGAGTAACTAATAGATTGAGTGTTCTAACTTTGCTTTCGACCGTGTTGCCCGGTGTTTGACCGTCAATCATTCTTTGCAGGGGCAACACGGTTTTTTTAGCAACCAAAACCGGGGGCGCAATTAGCTCTACAAAAAGGGTTAAAGCGAGGTTTTTTACACCACTTTTTACACCACCCTAAAAATATACTGTTCTAACTAATTAACAATCAATTGTTTAGAATTTTAGGTGTTAGTCCCGCCAGCTCCACAAACCTAAAGCCAACTGTCTGTTATTCAGGCAGTTGGCTTTTTTCATGTACGAAAATTACAAAAATTGTTGCCTGTATGAAGCCCCTGACCACCATCACCCTTCCAACCCACCCATATCACCAGCGCCACACAACATCCCGCCTACCTTCGATACAAAATAACATGTCATGAATATCCTATTCATTCTCAACGATGCGCCCTATGGCAACGAGCGTATGTACAATGCTTTCCGGTTGGCGCACCAGATGCGGAAAGATAACCCGGAAACAGGCGTCTGGATATTTCTGATGGCAGACGCCGTCACGGCCGCATTGCCCAATCAGGAAACACCCAAGGGGTATTACAACATCGCACGGATGCTCAAATTGCTGGTCAACGACGGCGCCGAGATCAAACTCTGCGGCAGCTGCGTGCAAGCCAGAGGCTTGGGGCAGATCACCCTTGCGGAAGGCGTTGAAGCAAGCAATATGCAGCAACTGGCTGCCTGGACGGTGGAGAGCGATAAGGTGCTGGTGTTTTAAACCAGACAGACATGCATTTTGACTAAGTATCCAGTAGATTTAATCAATTATGGTTAATATTATCAGCTTTTGTAATTTATTTGTTGAAATTTTCATTGAATTTGTCTATCTTTGTAAATAACACCTTTTTTCTGTTAATTATGCGCCATAATTTATTCAAAAACCGATTTAATGGAGTCTTTATGCAGCTGATGCATTGCCCTTCTTTCCATCTGTTACTTTTGTTTTTTTTTTCATTTCCAGGGCTTAGTGCGCAGAACTGCCTCCCCCCTCAGCCTCTGACTCCCGAGGCGATGAGTAATCAATCAGTTGTCCTTCGATGGCTGCCTGATGTGTCCGGTTCCTCCTGGGAGCTGGAAATAAAAAAAGACTCGCTCCTGTTCGATGGTATTCCAGATTCATTAGGACAAGGCGACTCTTTAAGACTCAACAGCTTGATGCCAGATACCAGGTATTTCTGGCGTATTCGTACCGTATGTATGCCTAATGGAGCAGGGAATTGGTCAGCTGTATTAAGCTTCCAAACGCCGACCGATTGCTCTGTTTTCAAAATATTACCTTGTAATTCTTTTGTAGCTGCCTTTAATAGTCCTGCTATGAGTTTACTAGGGCCATGTCCAAATTTCAGTACAGGAGCAGAACAATATTATCAGTTTACACCAAGTCTTACCGGAGAACACCGGATAAGTACCTATGCTTCCGGACCAGCCAGGCTTATCATCAAAAATACTAATGCCAATTGCCAATTAGACAGCAACTGGTCTTGTTTGGCAGAGCCAGGTATACTGATGAATGAAGAGTTTATAATAGGTCAACTGAATGCCGGTCAACCCTATTTGATCGCTGTGGATTTTCCAGAATACCAGGATTTTCCCAATATGAATATTGCATTAAAAGTTCTATGTCCTGTTCCATGTGATCCACCAACAGGACTAACGGTAAGCAATATTGCTGCACAAACAGCAGAATTGAATTGGGTTGCGCCTGCTGGCAACATTTCCTGGGAAATAGAGATCCAGCCCACAAGCACAGACTTTACAGGGGTCCCCAATTTTTTTAGCAATCATGACAGTATTGTTGTCAATGGTCTTACGCAAACTCAAAGTTACAAGTGGAGAGTCCGAGCAATGTGCGGCCCATTTAGCCCCAGTGCCTGGTCAAATAGTGTAAACTTCACAACGCTGGTAGACTGTTATGAATATCCTGTTCTAACCTGCGATCAGGAGATGGTTTTAACCTTCAATTCCGGAAATGGACAATTAAATAATCTCCCAACATGTGGATTACAGGGAGTAGGAAAGGAAGAGATACTTCAGTTTCATGCCACCAGCACTACACATTATCTGTTTATAAAGGAAGGATTGCCACCCTACAATTTCTATGTAAAAAACGCTAATGCTGGAATTTGTGCCGTTACAACTGGTTGGCAATGCATCGGCAGTGGCGAAAATGCTGCGTATTTTGAAATCAACAATCTTACACCTGGAGATGATTATTTTATTCTTTGCAAAAAAAGGTTTTCAACAGGAACAGGCGTCTTGCGCATTTCGTTTCATTGTGAACAGCCATGCCCAATGCCTGAACCAGCTCAGACTTTTTTCAACGCTACCAGTACTCAGCTGATAGCCCGCTGGAGTGGTAATCATGGCCCATGGTTGTATGAAATCGGGCTACTTAAACCTGATGGCTCAGAAATTACAAAAACCGTATCTTTCAACACCGCAGGCGTAAATTTACTCAGTCTTTTTGCGATCAACACCAGCGAGTTACATGGCTGGAGGATTCGAAATGCCTGTCAGAATGGAGACCATAGCCCATGGACAGATTACACGTATTTTAGTCGCCCAATTTGCAATGGTGCGATACAACTGCCTTGCTTTGACACACTCATCGTTTCCACGGACTCCGGCGTTCCGCATCATTATTACAATGTGTGTAACGGGTCAAATATGACCGGACGACAAATAATGCTAAAACTCCTCCCGACAGCTAATGGTTTGGCGAGTTTACGGATAAAACACACCAGCAATTTACCCTTGCAATTTGCAGTAAGCGAAAAATTGAATGCAGGGTGCACCAACACCATTCCCAACTGGAATATCTGTGGAACTATTACGGGTAGCGATACGCTGATCAGTTTGGGTGTGCTTTCATTCGGTCAGTTCCAAATCCAACTCACTTCTGCAGACACACAGGGTTTTCAAGTGCTCATCGAATCGCTGTGTTACTGCTCTGAGACCACTCAAGGATCAGGGCTCACCTATAGCGGCGGCAAAACCATTCTTGTTTGGAAAGAAGTCAATGATTCCAGGCTTGAAGCGATTGAAGTTATGCCAGTTGATTCCCTGTTTACAGGGATACCCAATTATTTTTCTGATGGCGACAGCCTGTTGATTGACAGTTTGGATCCTGCGATAACCTATCATTTCAGGATAAAAAATTATTGTGGTGATCTGCAAACAAGCCAATGGTCGCAACCATTTCCAATTCATAAACTTCCTGATAACGACGAAATGCCTTTTCTTCCCTGCGGTGACACGCTTGTTATATCTGGGGGTACAGGAATTTTCGACTTCAAATTATGTGGACAACAAACTCCCGGAAAGGAGCTGCTTTTTAGGATAAAACCAGAAATTACAGGACTCTACTATTTGACGCCTGTCAATAATGCAATCGGAGGGATGAAACTCAGTTTTATTGATCAGGTTTCAGAACCATTATGGGTACCTACATGTGTACCGTTAATCAGTGGTAACCGATATAACTTGGGATTATTATACGCGGATAAAACTTACCTATTATTGGCCGACAAATCAAATGCAGGGGCAAATTCAATTGCCCGGTATATATTAAGCTGTGATTTGCGAAATGAAGAGCCTTATACACTTTTCCCTGGAGGAGGGATGGAGGACAATTATTGGTTGAAATTTGGGGATACCTGCCGGATTTTCACCAATCATACAGCATATGGGACCATTGACGATCCTGATCCGTCTACTCCTCCTGGCAACTGGCACGACGGGGCTGAACACTCGGTTTGGTTTGGATTTATTGCACCGCCTACAGGAACGGTTCAGATCACTGTAGCAAGTGATAGCATCCTGCCTTTTGATCCGCAAGTGGCTGTGATGATACAAGAAGATACTTTGGCGCCATTTATGGTCACAGCAGAGGATAATACAGGGGCGAATCCTGCGGATGCTATCCTGATATATTCTGGATTAACCCCGGGAAGTTTTTACCTGGTTATGGTTGACGGCGCGTACGGTACTTCGGGAAGGTTTTGTATCAGTATAAAGGAGGAGCCAGATTTGTGGTCAGGTACCGACACTTGTCAACAGTTTGTTCAAAGCGGCGCCGGGATTTCTGGTTCCAATTATTGGAGAAACTTGTATGCCTCCAATACTGATGAAGATCCTAATACTACGGGTCCACTATTAGGAGCTATTTTATCAGAAAACAATCTGGGAGATATTACGGTATCTACGGAGATTTTACCGGAAGCTCCGGTTTTGCCTAATGGGCAAAAACTTCTTCCAAGGTATTTTAACATAGAGACTCAATTTGCGCCTGTGAGTCCTGTCAAACTTCGCTTGTTTTTCACAGCAGAAGACCTTGAATCATTTAACATTACGCCACCTGAAACCTTTATTACTCCAGACCAGCTTGGCTTAACTCATTATGACGGGATTGATGAAGATTGCGACCCAACCAATAATGCAATAAGTGGAAGTTTGCCTGTTGCAAACAGCCAAACCGTATTCGTTGGAGAGAATGGCCTTTTTTATCTGGAAGCTGTTTTTGATGGATTTTCAGAATTTGGCGCCTCCTTACCGGTTACGATCGGAACTAAAGCACCTGTAACCCAACCATCAAACGTAGTCGTTTATCCAAATCCCTTTACCGATGAGTTCACCATGAAATTTTACTGCCCTAAAGCAGGAAAGGTGAATTATCAAATTTTTGACCTGTTTTCAAACGAAATACTGGAAGGGTTCATTTCGGCTAATGCTGGATTGGTAACCACCCCAATAAATTTATCTGGTGTATTGCCTGGAATTTATCAAATCGTGCTTTATCAACAGGGAGTGCCCATCGGTACGACAAGGGTGGTTAAAATGTAGAAGTACTCCTGAGCCAGACTACCAGACATTGAGAGCTGGTAGCCTGAGCGCCTTTTTAGCCCCGTATTTTTGTTGTTTCTAAATTTGCCAGAAAAGATAAGGGAACGGAGGAATGGTAGTAGCGAAAATCAAACATGAGCCACCCCAAATTTGGGATGACTCATGTTTGTACTTTTTGCTGTGTTGATCCTGTTGATCCTGAACCTATTGCAGGATCACTTTCTTCGTTACAATGGGTCCGTCTTCCTGTTCCCAGCGAACCAGGTAAACACCTTTGGGCAGATCCTGAAGATCGAGGCGAACAACGGTTTCTCCTTCTGCCATACTTGCATTGCGTACCAACTGACCGGAGGCTGAAAAGAGTTGCAGAGCGCCACCCATTTCATTCGCAGAAATATCCACGCTTACAAAATCAGTTGCCGGATTGGGATACACTTTAATGTCGGCGGCAACGGGAGTATCGGCGGTAATTTCTGCCACTTCTTCCTCGCGGTCCTCACTCTCATCACCTTGCGTTGCGGTTGCATTGGCAAGGTTCCAGGGCTCCTGTCCCGTTGTGCCATTGTTGGCAGAGAAGAAAAGGTCTGTGCCGCAAACGCGGATGGATTGGATGTTCGAGTTGCCTACACCCGGACGGATGTCGCTAACGAGCACTGTTCCAATGGCTGTTCCGTTAGTTTTCCACAGTTCATTGCCGGTGTCGGCAGAGGTCATGTTAAAGTATAAGTTGTTGCCTGCTACCACACATTCAGGGAGAACACCTGTATTCCCCTCCGGAAATACTTTAAGCGACACGATGTTGTTGCTGATGGTAGTGATTTTGGACATTTCGAGCATGCCTTGCTGGAGAGGCTGCAAGAAAAAAAGGTTGGTTCCTGCTGCCCGAAGTGTACCGATGCCAATACCCGTGGCAAGATTCTCTACGCCGGTCAAAGCTGTATTTACCCGGAAAATGGATCGCTGTCCTGCGATAAAGCCGGTTGGTGCGGTAAAAACCAGGCGTCCATTGAAATTGGTCATATCTGAAGGTTCCAGGGTTGAAATAACCGATGCATTGGTAGCGGTGGTGTTTGTAATCCAGAGGCGGCGACTGAGCTGGCCATCTCCTGCAGAAAAGAACAGGCGTGAACCTATCACGGTGAGTTGCTGAGGAACGGGATCCGGCAATCCGGCCGGCACTGCAAAGGTTCTGATGGTGGAGGTGGCGCCGTTCACCAGTTTGTTCAGGATGCGTCCCCCAACCTGTGGACTTTGGGTGAAAAACAAGGTGCTTCCCATGGCTACCAGGTTACTCACGGCAGTCATCGGGCCACCGGTAGTTTCCACATTGGTACGACCAACATTTACCCGAAAAATCCTATCACCCAATCCTGGCAGGCCCTGTGTGGCGGTAAAGTGCAAGGTTCCATTTACATTGGTCATATTGCCAATGCCTGCATTGCCTGCTCCAACAATAATGTCGGAAATGCGTATTGGGGCGGCATTCAGGGTGTTTTCCAACTTAAACAGCTCCCGACCGTTGCTTGGGCTTTGGGCTACAAAAAAGAGGGTTTGAACACCTGCCGCATTCGTTACAACGATCAGATTAGTCGGATTGGATCCGTTGGACCCAGTAATGATATCTGCCACCAAAGTTGCATTCCCAATATTTCCATCAGTTTTCCAAAGTTCGCGACCATTGATACCATTATCTGCCGCGAAATAGGTGAAGGCACCCATTTTAACAAACTCGGTCGGGTTAGATCCCGCATGTCTTATGATACGCACCGTCTGGATGGCATTCAGCGCTCCGGTTGACCGGCGCAATTCGTTGCCACCAGGACCATTGCTGGCAAAAAGCACATCGTTGCTGCGGGCGCACATGTCTGAAATGAAGGCATTAGAAGGGCCAGACACAAAATCCTGTACCATCGTAGCCGTGTTGCCATCCGTTTTCCAAAGTTCACGACCATTGTCATTGGTTCCTGCAACAAAGAACAAAGTACTTCCGGCTACGCGCAAACTGGATGGCAACCCTGCGACGGAAAAAGTTTTTATATCTGTGAACTGATTGCCGTTAGGGCTTACACGCGAAATACTCGTACCAAGCTGGCCTTCAGTAACAAATACCATATTGTTCGCAAACGGAGTCAGGTTTTTGGAGCCGGCAGTATTAAACTCCGTGATGTTGTTCAGGGCATTCAATCTAAAAACCTTGTTGCCAGTGGTGTTTTGTATCGGCGTTTGAATGACGCCGGCGAAAAACACCGTACCATTGATATGGGCCATTTCCTCTACCTGGAAGCCGAAGTTGGTGTTGGTCATCTTGATGGTGCCTGCTGCGGTGCCGTTTGACTTCCAGATTTGCCGGTTAACACCATTGTTGGCGGAGAAGAACAGGGTGCCATTTACATTTACCAGATTGCGGGGTTCGCTGATGGCTCCGTTTGGGTTGATTTCAGTTACAATCATGGTACTCAATTCGGTACCGTTGGTCCGGAAGAGCTCAATGTTATTATTCACTGGAGATCCGGCGGCTGAGAAGAAAAGAATGCTTCCTACGGAGGTCAGGTTTTGCGGATTGAAAACGCTAAAGCCCAGCACTTGTGTGCCATTGGCAGTGCCGTCTGAAACGTACAGCTTTGGGCATACGATCACACCAGCCGGAAGGTTGGTCTGAGCTAATGCGCTGAAAAACAATTTGCCACCGCAGGCCGTGAGCTGTGAAATCTGGTCGTCCACAGCCTGATTAAACACATCTTTAACCTTTACTGTACCCTGGGTGGTACCGTTCGTCTTCCAGAGTGCGATACCACTGCCGTCGTTCGCAGTGAAAAACACCGTGCCATTCACATTGCAGAAGTTAGCAGGGTTCGAGTTGCCTGCAGGATTGATGTCTTTGATGAGGACCGTGGTTGCTTCAGTGCCACTGCTCTTCCACAGCTCGCGTCCATGTACGCCATCCTCTGCGCTGAAAAATACCGTTCCGTTTACATTGATCATACCTCTTGGGGAGCTGTTAACCGTAGAAGTATTGATATCTTTAAGCAGGAAAGGCGTTTGAGCCTGTGCGAAAAATGCCATGCTGAAAAACAGCATGCTGAAAAAACTGGTGAGGGACTTTTGAATGGTGGTTTGCATAATTCGTTGAAAATTTAGGGTTGGTGAAAATTTGATTGAACTTGATGCTTCAGTTAGCTGCCATTGATGGTTCAAAGGTGCAGACCGTGAACAGCCGACCGCCATTACATTTTTGGATGGTTTTTATTGAAAATGGAGTAGCGAGGCATATGGTTTCGATTCAAAATCGAGTCTAAATGGCTGAAAATCAATCAACTGTATGCTTAAAACCCGATTTCACTTTTTGGCAGTAATTATAGCCTTGTACTGTTTATTTGATGAGCGGCTCATTGGTAACATCGTTTTTTGGAAAAAAAAAGGCGCCCCAAACGGGACGCCTTTATGAACAGGTTGGCAGAAAATACTCAAAGGGGGACTATTGGACAAAGGACGTTGGACTTGGGCTCGATAAAGTTGAAATGATCAAATACCCCGAGCACAAGTCCAACGTCCATTGTCCAACGTCCATTTTCCAACAGTCTACTAAAAAAGCCGCTATATTGGCTGATTCACGCGAACCATAAGCACTTTGTCAGTATTGTAGTTTTCAATGGTAAAATGTTCGATGCCAACTGGCTTGACCTTGAATTTGAATATGGTTTGGTCGAGCAAGTTTTCTCCCGGCACCACCCAGGGGAAGTGCTCCCAGGTTCCCGTATTGAAGGAGCCTACGCCTTTATTTAT
>JADZFI010000204.1 GCA_020850025.1 Saprospiraceae bacterium | reverse complement strand
TCGTACCTACCCTGGTCGATCTGACTCATGGCTGCTTTAATGGTCATGTTCGACTCAATGATACCGGCCAGTTCCTGCACGCCTTCCACCGGAAAGGCTTTGGACAATTCGCCCAGGTTAAGCGTGCCGTGGAGTTTCATATCCACCGTGGGGTCGGTTTCCGGAGTTTTCAGGTTGAAATAGCCGTCCAGAGGATTGGAGCCTATTTTCAGACTGAATTTCGGGATATTCACCGTAAGGTCGTTCAGTTTGGAGGAAGGCAGCGCAACAGAAGCGTCCACATTGATATTGCTGACGCCAAGTGGCAGACTTGGGTATTTGAAGTCGGCATTTCCCACTTTGAAATCCAACTTGAAAGCGGGGTATGTTTTTTCATTGTAAGTGCCCTTGGCAAAGCCGTCAAACTGAATGGTTCCGTTGGCCTGAACGTCTTTGAAGTCCTGGGTGTAAGCGCCCGGGATGATACTCAGCAGACTTTTAAAGGTATTGGCCGGTGTGCCGAACTTGAGGTCCATGCGGATGTCCTCCGAGTTTTCGGGCATTTGCACCCAGCCGTCGAGCTGCAGTTTCAGGTCGTTCACTGCCAGGTCGTTTTCCTTGAAGGTGAATTTCCAGTTGGCCATGTCGGCGCCGAGGGTGGCATTCCAGGTGGCATTGGCATTGCGCAGGTATTGGATGCCCCCGTAATTGACGGATAGCTTCTGAATGGCGGTTTTCATCACCAGATCGTACAAGGTAGCGGTGAACTCCCCGGATCCGGTATGGTTCAGGCCCTCCAGGTCTGCGCGCATGTCGAGGCCGCGGTCGTCGTACAGGATGTTGCCGTCTTCAATGCCGTAGCTTTCGAGTTCAATCGGCGCTGATTCGCCGGTATCTGCAGTAGAGGCAGGGGCATCATCCGGCTTCGTGATATCGTAGTTGGCCTGTCCGTTGCTCAGGGCATAGACCTTGATTTCGGGTTTTTTGAAAAACAAGCCATTGATGATCACTTTGTCGCCAAATATTGCCGACATGAGATCCACGGCCACATCAAGGCGTTCGCATTTGACGAGTTTTACGCCTTCGAAGGGGCCCGGGCCGTTGGTTATTTCCAGATTTTCCAGACCGAGAGACAGCTTAGGGAAATTTCGGAATATGGAAATGTCCACATCGCTGAACTCCAGTTTGGCGGTCAGGCTTTCGTTGGCGGCGGTTTTAACCTGAGCGATGATCTCGTCTTTAAAAAGGTACGGAATGGCGATCAGGGAGCCAAGGATCAGAAAGAGAAAAATGGCGAGGCCGAAAAGAACTTTTTTCATGGTGTAACTTGTATCGGATATTGGTATGCTGTAAGAATATTGGAATATCGCATACCATCTGATAACGATGATTAAACGCCTGACATTACATAAAAGGTGTTACAGTTACGTCAAGTTTTGGCAAAGATAGGATGTGAATTCACCTGATTCCATATTCTATGCCCTACATTTTCAAAACTTGAACACGACCTTGCTACCTTTGCTGTTATATGGATTTAAAAGTACATTTTCTGGATAATCAGGGCGAGTTTGATCGCATCATGGGGCAGTTGGCCCAGGCACACTGGATCGGATTTGACACAGAGTTCGTTGGAGAGAAATATTATGTCCCGGTGCTTGGTCTGGCACAGGTGGTGTCTGAGGACGGTATATATTTAATTGATACGCTGAAAATCAAGGACTTGAGTAAGTTTTTAGCGATCATCGAAGATCCGGCCATTCTCAAAATCACCCATGCCGGCGATAACGATTACCGTCTGCTGTTCACCCTTTTTGGCACTGTGCCCAGCAACACGTTCGATACGCAAATCGCTGCGGGGTTTGTGGGATACAATTATCCGGCCGGTTTTGGTAAAATCGTGGAAAAGGAGCTCAGGGTAAGTCTGGCCAAGAGTCATACGGTAGCCGACTGGGAAGCACGTCCTATTGACCCAAAGGCGCTGGAATATGCCATTGAAGACGTGAAATATTTGCCGGCACTGCACGAAAAGCTCACCAATAAACTGCGCAAACACAATCGGGAATCCTGGGCCAGAGAAGAGAACCGAAAATGGGAAGTACGTTCCTTTTATGAGGTAGATCCAAATAAAGAACTGCTGGCCAATGATCTGGTACACCAGGTGGACTTCCGCGAAAAAGTGTTTTTGATGCGACTCTACCGCTGGCGCATTGAGCGGGCTATGTCATCCAATATCCCAAAGGAAACGGTACTCCAAAGCAGACATATCAGCACGGTCATGCGCGCCACCAAAGGGGGACCAAACGCTTTCAAATCCAACCGCACCATGCCGGAAGGCGTTTGGAAGAAATACCTCGAAACCTGGCAGGAACTGTGGAAGGCACCGGCAACTGATGCCGAAAAAGAGGTGCTAAATGCCATCCCCAAGCCGCTTCCGGAAGATCCGGAGCGGGAATGGACCATGGAGTTGTTGTATCACTTTGTGAAAAAACAATGCCTGGAACACGAGATCAGCGCGGCCCTTTTATTACCCAAAGGAGATTTTAACCGACTCAAAGCCGGCAGCGACGACTTTGATCACGATCTGCTCCATGGCTGGCGGGCGGAATTGATGGGTGCAGAGCTGGTCAGCTGGATGAAAAAAGGCGGCCGGATCAAGGTTCGTTGGGGAGATGGCGAATGCCATTTGTCTATGTAAAGACCTCTTATTCCGGGTAGATCAGGTATCTCTTTCGTATGGCTTTGTACAAGTTCAGGTCTTCCTCCCAGGAGGCCCTGATCTCTTTTTCGGTTTTGCCTTCTATAATTTGCTGCTTCAGCTGATAGGTTCCTGCAATGAGATCGAAGAAACGATCGTCTCTGAAAAAGCGATCCTTGTTCGGGAATGCCTGGTAAAACTGCAACAGGAATCCGATATTCAAAGTGCCTGACTGCCGGAGTTGTTGTTCCGGCAAATTACTCAAATCCCATCCTCCGCACAGCCAGCCGGAATGCAGGGGATATTTGTTGCTTTTATTGGGCTGGGGAACAAAATAGAAGGTATCGCAGGGGAAATCCGGGTGCCCTACCACCTCAAACGGACAGTCGGTGCCGCGCCCAACGCTGCAGGTGCTGCCCTCAAACAAACAAAGCGAAGGATACAGCAACACCGAACGTTCTGTTGGCAAATTGGGCGACGGCGGCACAGGAACGACATACGGGGTAGAATGGGTGTAATTCAAGCACGGAATGACCGTCAAATCCAGGCTCTCCGGCTTGTAAATCCAGAATTCACCCACAAAAAGTCGGGCCAATTCTCCCACCGTACACCCGTGCACAATCGGGATGGGAGCTATGCCTACGAAGGAGGTAAGCCTGGAATCCAGCACTGGCCCGTCAACATAATGTCCGTTTGGATTAGGACGGTCGAGCACTATTACCTTTTTGCCTTGCTCGGCGCAGGCTTCCATGACATAAAAAAGGGTGCTGATATAGGTATAAAACCGTGCGCCTACATCCTGAATGTCGAAGATGACCACATCCGAATACTCCAGGTCCTCAGGCAGGGGTTTCTTTTTTTTGCCATAGAGCGACACAATCGGCGCCCCGGTGCGCAGGTCGTAGCCGTCTACAATGTGTTCGCCAGCATCGGCTTCTCCGCGGAAACCGTGTTCCGGGGCAAAAATGGCCGAAAGGCAAACCCCGAGCGCGTGCAGGGTATCGGCCAAATGCGTATTACCCACCAGTGAGGAGTGATTCACTACCAGGGCAACATTTTTATCGCGCAGAAGGGGGAGGTACTGATCCAGGCGCTCGGCGCCAACGATGATGCGTTTGGGAGTGGCGGTTATTTTTTGTGCCGATACCGACCATACAAGGCAACATCCGGCAAGTAACAACACGAACCTTGTCATAGTCAGGTGAAATGGGGTTAAATACTTATCCGCTTGGTGTAACATGGAATACTTCCTGCAAAGTTCCCAAATATTGAGTCAAATTTCCAGATTTTTCAGCATTAATCAAAGCGGAACCAATAATGGCAAGGTCAGCTTCCCGGGCAACCAGTTGCACTTGTTCCGGACTGGAGATGCCAAATCCGATGCCGATGGTGGCATCGGGTTTGTGCTGGCGGATGGTTTGGATCATTCCTTTCAGATTGGGATGCAGGCTAAAACCGCTACCGGTTATTTTGAAATCCGACATCAGGTAGTAAAAGTCATAGCCCTGTTGAAGCATGGATTCCAGTCTGACTTTGCTGGTGTTGGCTGCCAGTACCGGCGCCAATTGTACCGGTGAACCGGGGGGTAAAAAGGCAGATGCCGCGGAAACCGGCAGATCTGGTATGATCAAATGGGTGACATCCAGCGCTTGCAATGCTTGTATAAATGGCTGAAAACCATAGGAGTAGATCCGGTTCAGATAGCTCATCACCATGATTTTTTGCCCGGGAAACCGATGTCGTATCCGGGAAATGGCGTCCAGACACTCGGGGATGCCCACACCCTGTGCCACAGCATGCTGACAAGCCTCGGTGATCACAGGGCCATCGGCCGTGGGGTGTGAGAACGGGATTTGAAGCTCCAGGATGTTAACGCCAGCAGCCACATATTTTTCAGCCGTGTGTATGCTGGCATCGAGGCAGGGATAGCCCAGCACCAGGTGGGCCATGACCGGGATGGTTGGGACAGATGCGCTCATTTTTCAAGCAGGTGATGTGCGTACGCTTTCAGACTTTCCTCCTGAAAATGTCGCATGGTGATGAACAGGTCTTTTTCGCCGCGGCCGCTGGCGTTGATGACTATGATTTGATGTTTATCCAGTTGTGGCGCCAACCGGAAAGCGTGTGCAAACGCGTGGGCCGATTCCAGGGCAGGGATGATGCCTTCGGTTTGGGCCAGTTGTTGAACCACTGCCAGCGCTTCCGCATCAGAGGCGGTGCTGAATTGCACCCTGCCTTCATCAGCCAGAAAAGCCAGGATCGGACTAATGCCGCAGTAATCCAGTCCGGCGGAGACGGAGTGAGTGGAGGCAATGTTTCCGGCGTCATCCTGCAGAAAATAGGCGTGATATCCTTCGAAAATACCTTTTTTGCCCCTGGAAACCTTGGCTGCGTGTTCGCCCGGCTGCGGGCCTTTTCCTCCTGCCTCCACGCCGATGAGTTGCACCTCCTCTTCGTCCAGGAAATCGTAGAACATGCCCACGGCATTGGAGCCACCACCCACGCAGGCAATGCAGTAGTCCGGCAAACGGCCCGTAGCTTCCCG
>JADZFI010000203.1 GCA_020850025.1 Saprospiraceae bacterium | reverse complement strand
GGCAAAGTCGGTGAGCGACTTTCCACCTGTCTTCAAAGAACAGCTTGTAAAAGCTGAAAACTTTTTTCTCCCCATGTGACATTTCACCGGCTTCGATTTTCATACTACCAAAAACTGTATGAAAATGAAAAAGCCAGTGAAACTTCAGACCATCCGCAGGTGGAAAGCCTTGCTCTTTTCCCTGCTGCTCCTGATCGGGTCGTCAGGATTTGCTCCACCCTCCGCTAACGAACCTCTTTCCTGCGTCATTGAGTCGGTACAGTGCACTGCCAATGCACAGGGCTCGGCTTCTTACAGCTGGGGCGCTGTATCCGGCGCAACAGCCTACAAAGTCTATTATGTACGCCTGTCCGACGGCTTTACCAGTCCGGTAAGCACCGTTTCCGGTACCAGCCATACGTTTACCGGACTCTCCTCCGGCGCCCACAGGTTCTACTTTGCGCCGGTTTGCGGCAGCGGGACGCTGGAGTACATTTCAGATGATATCATTGTCCTTTGACGTTGGATTTTGGACTGTTGGACCATGGACATTAGACTTGATTGTGTCAGGATGTATGTCCATTGTCCAACACTCCTGAATTCACCGATAAAGCACCTGTTTGTACTTCCCTATTTTTTCCTGAATCCAGGGTCGGCAGTACATGTTAGGGTTTTGCTCAAGTGTTTTAAGCATCTCTTCCTTAGTGGCTCTTCTTTGAAAAAGCATATTGAACAGATGCATAAAGGATAATGCAGCCTCGTTTCTGTAGGTCTCTTTGTTTCTGTGACGTTTAAGAAATGTTTTGAAGGAATTAATGTGGTCTGTGAGGTCCATATCCAGTTCATACAGCGCTCTCAGATGTAATAATTTAAATCGAAGGACGTGCCGCTCGTCTTTAAAGACTGGCTTCTGCGTCAGCATTATCACTTTTTTATAGTCTTTTTGCTCAAATGCGACGGCAGCCTGTGCCACAAAGAGATTTTCATCGCGAATTTTTTGAGGCAGGTATGGGGAATAATCGGCCATAAACTGATGTATCCATTCAAAATCTGCGGCTATACAAGCTACATTGACGATGTTTTGAAAATTTGCGGCTGTCATGTTATTTTGCCAGGCTACCACATCTTTTGCCAAAAGCGATTTGTTAAGTTCGTGATAACGCAATGCCCAGGAAACAGAATCTCCTTCCCGTCTGGTCATTCGGGACGTGAAATTTTGCATAGTTCTCAGAATAATATTCAGTTCCGCGGGAGGGATTAATGCAGTAAATTGATGCACCAGTTTTTCCAGATCAAAATAATGGGCTACTTTGTCTTCACTGATCAGCTCATGGATTTTTTGATAGATTTGTAGCAAGGGTTTTGTTTCCTCCATTCCGGGCGTATAAGACATTACCTTGTACAAGGAGAGCCGTTCGCATTCCATTTTCAGACGAATAAGCTCTGCCGCTTTCTCCACTTTCCACAGACAAGCATGGAGTGTGGCATCGTCCGGCTTGTGGGCAGGCATGGTTAGCTGCTCTTTAAAATGCAGCTCAAAGGTTATCTCCTTCAAACACGCCGCTACATCGTAAAATGCGTAATAGCTGCTTCCATGGCACTTGATGACCTCCCTGCCGTATTCAGTATTCAGCTTTTTTTCCTGCAAAACATTCAGCCACAGCATATCCAACACAAACCGGTCAGACCGCATTTTTTCCAGCACCAGATACTCCTTTAGCCACTGGTAGAGTTTGGAAAAGGCATTCCAAATCCTTTTTTGGTCGCGTATACCGGCATCGGATTCCTTTTGGTAGATCTTCTTAAAGGCATATGAAAGATCCATTTTCCCCGGGTGTTGCCGCTCGGGAAAAAAGCGCTTGTAGTACCGAAATACCTTCAAAGCATTCTCTTCATTGGGGTATTGTACTGCCAGATATTTTCCAAATCCAGCTATCTCTTCCTCGTTTAAGGCATTCATTAACGTTAAAAATTTAAGATTTTTTTTCATAAAACATCAAAAATGGAGAGGAAACGAAAGTAAAATTACTGAAAATTTTTGCAGGAAAATTTACGGTCAAAAATACCGAAAAAACAGGTTTTAAATGGCAATTATAATCAAAAAAAGTCGATTTATTTCCTGGCGTAGCTGCTTTGCTGAAAGATATTGCATGGTTATTATTTGATTTTTTTGAAGGGAAATGATGGAAAATTGTTTTTCGCCCTTCCCTCAAAAGGAGGGCATACTTGCAGTGTTGAAAATGCACCCCAAATGACCGCAGCGAAAAAAAATTTGAAACTGATGTGACAAGTGGACCTGTCCAGTTGTCATGCCGGCAGGAGGGGAAAAGTTCCTCAGCCAAACTTTCAAAAATCGCACCTATGAATTCTGCACACAACACTCCGCAAGCTAGCAAGGGTTTGACTTCTCAGCTATCGCCAGCTCAGGCTGACGAGCGCCGTAAGAAGCAGCTTCAACTCGTCTTTGAAAACAGGTCCGAGTTCTATTTGGGTCTGGCCTACAGTATTCTGCGCGCAACGGAGGATGCGGAAGACATTGTGGCAGAGGTATTTTTCAGGGCATTAAACTCCTGGGAAATCGAGAGGTACGAAAGCGTTCTGAACCTGGAGGCGTATTTGAATATCTGTGTTCAAAATGCCTGTAAGAATTTGCTTAAGCGGCAAAAACGTGACAGAGCGTTCATTGAGGATACTATCGTTCACACGACTTCAATCTATAATCCAATGGCAAAATTTGATCTCGATATCCAACACCTGCTCCGTTTGTTGCCTTCCAAACAGGGTGAAGCGTTCGGACTGTTTCTGCAGGGTTATTCGCATGAGGAAATTGCCGTGCGGCTACAATGCAGCGAGGGTGCGTCCAGAAACTTGCTCTATAATGCAAAAAAGAAACTGCGCAAGCTGATGGGCATTCAACCTGACCATGATCCGGATGACGACAATAGTCCGGGCGCCAACAAACGGCGACCGTCGAAGGATGGCAAGGAGATTACAAAGGCAACAAAACGGCAGTCGGGAGAAATGCCTGGAATAAGTGATCTGTTGAGCTATCTGAGCAATTCAGCTATTGCGATAGAAACCAGAAAACGAATTATGCAATGGCTGATAGAAGATGAAAATGCAATAGATGTAATGGCCGGATACAGAATGGCATTACAACATAATAATACTAAGGCGATAGAAAAGCGAATAGAAGAAAGCAAGCAAAAGCTTCGGGTGCAGCTTTTTGGAAAAAGCCCCCGCCGATTTACGGCTGATATGCCCATGAAAAAACCATGTCGGAATGTTCCTGTTGGATTTGGATACAGTATTGATTTCTTTTCCAATGGGAATATTTCTGACCGATTTGAATGCCATTATCTATCAAAAGGAAACTACTCACGGCTAATAGCTCCTACACAAAAAACTAAACCAATGACTATGGAATCCAGAAAATTCATTTTCGACAAATTCCAGGACTATGTTCAGGAAGGCTATCATGATTATTGCGATCGTCATGGATTGTCCAAAACAGAAGATCAATTCATTACTTTTTTAATTGATCAAGACCTGATCTCCAAAGCACACTTGCAGCGGTACACTATCCAACGTGAATTTGAGCAATTGTGCGACCAATACAATTTACCCAAAACCAAAGCTGTAGACACGATTTCCGATAGATTTATGCTTTCCGACCGCACTGTTTGGAATATGCTGCGGGAAAAGAAAGACAAAAAGAAGTGAAGTCATCAAAACTAATAAATCATGCGACCAACGGTTCAACTCGTCATCAGTATGGCAGCGCCCACTCATCATGCGCTGTCAAAAAAAGTGCAGCCCAAAGAGCGTTATATGAACAGGGATGAAGCCTTTATTATTGGCACACTCAAGGACCAAACGAATGATTCTTTGCTGGTCATCATGGAGCCAAAAAGAGGGGGTGTGGACATCGCGGGTGCTACCCAACGAGCCATTCAACTCTTTAATCCGCATTATGCTTTCTTTCTCGGGACGGCAGAGGGTGCTCCCGGCCAGAATCATGGCGATGTGGTGATATCCAATCAGCTGATGACAGGGGAGGACGCGGAGGGTAGCTGGATTTACGGCCATACCGATCAACATCTTGCGCAATATCTGGATAACCTGGAGAACAATGATAAGCCTTCCTCGCCGTTTCACATTGGTCGCCTGATCGGAAATGAGGATTCTTTGTTGCGCGCTCAACAAATGTACCCGGGCGCCCATTGGGCGATTGCTCCGCAGGCTGAAGGGTTTTTTACGGCGCTCAAATCCTCGCCTATGGTTTCTAGTCTGGCCATATTGGGTATTTGTCAGCCACAAATCGCCCAGGATACGTTTGATGAAACCACGGTCGATCCCTGCGAGAAGGCTGTAGATGCCGCTCTTGATTTGTGGCGTCATATGGAGGAGGTGAGGATTTGAGGCAAAGATGGATTCAACCATTTTCCACTCTGGTGGTTTATGGTCTATTATGAACAACCTACACGCAAAAACAGCCCTCATTACCGGAGGCAGCAAGGGCATCGGCTACGGAGTGGCCGAGAGCCTGTTAAAAGAAGGAGTAAACGTAGCCATCACCAGTAGAACGCAGGAAGCTGCGGATAAAGCCGTGGCCCAACTTACGGGCATCGGAACCGGTAAAGTGATCGGTATTGCCGCAGATGTGCGGGATTTCGCCTCGCAGCAACAGGCCGTGGCCAAAACCCTGGAAGCTTTCGGCAGCCTGGATGTGCTGGTGGCTAACGCCGGTATCGGGCATTTCGCTCCCATCACCGAGCTCACGCCGGAGCAGTGGCACGAAACCATGGACACCAACCTGACAGGAGTGTTTTACAGCCTGAAAGCGGCGGTTGAGGCGCTCACAAAATCCAAAGGCTATTTTATCAGCATTGCCAGCCTGGCCGGCACCAATTTCTTTGCCGCAGGTTCGGCGTACAATGCCAGCAAATTCGGACTGGTGGGTTTCACCCAGGCAGTCATGCTGGATCTGCGCGAAGCCGGCGTGAAATGTTCCACCATCATGCCAGGCTCGGTGGCCACCCATTTCAATAACCATCAGCCTAACCACTCCGATGCCTGGAAAATTCAGCCGGAAGATATTGGGGAATTGGTAGTGGATTTATTGAAAATGAACCCGCGCACCTTGCCCAGCAAGATTGAGGTGCGTCCGAGCCAGGTGCCGGGTAAGGGCTAGGCTTCGATTGGCTATTTTTGATTACATGATTTGCGATGGCCGACTGGGTGCGTCGCAAATCATGTTTGGTATGTTTCGCACAGATTTTACTCAGATTTTTTCCCGCAGACTTTTCGCACAGATTTTACACAGATTGATTGCACAGATTTTACGCAGATTTTTTCCCGCAGACTTTTCGCACAGATTTTACACAGATTGTTTGCACAGATTTTACACAGATTTTTTCCCGTAGATCTCGCGGAGCGCATTCGACATGAGATTTTGATGACTTTTGCCAAAAAATATCTGCCGAAGGCAGATCAATAAATCCGTGTCCTCCGCGTCATCCGTGTTCCAAAAAATCCACGGCATCCTACTATAATTTTATCCCAGTCCTCAGCGTTCTTGCGTGGTAATCCATCGTTCACCCGGCAGACTCGCGGGTTTGCCACTAGCTCATTTTATCATGCAAAATCGATTTTTTTTAGCCTTTATTGTCCTTTTTCTTCAGGGATTCGCTGTTTCCGCCCAGGTTTCCATCAAAGCCGGGGTCAATCTGGCCAGTGTGGCCGAAGACGCCGTGGAGGAGAATTTTGCGGAACAATCCAGTAAATCAATAGTGGGTTTCCAGGCCGGACTGGCTTTTGATCTGGCCACGGAGTCGGCTTTTTCACTTCAACCTGAATTGCTTTTTATCCAAAAAGGTGGCAGGGTAAGTTACGGGTTCAACGACAACAATAAAGTGGAGAGTCGCTATTACTACAACTATGTTGAGGTGCCGGTGCTGGCCAAATTGAAGTTTTACAACACAGAACGGAACACCGGACTGTACCTCATTGCCGGCCCCTACGCAGGGTTGGCCGTCAGCGGTAAAGTGAAAACCACCCTAACTGTCTTTGGACAATCCTCCACCAGCGAAGAGGATATTTCATTCGATAACGACGACCCTGACGATCGCAACCGTCGGCTCGACTGGGGCTTTTCTTTCGGAGGTGGTATAAAGTTTGGCCAGGCTTACCTCGACCTGCGGTATAACCTGGGCATTAATAATCTGCTCGATCAGGATGCCGACAACCAGAACGACAACAAACCATACCGGCGTAATCGGGGTGTCGGACTGGCACTGGGGTATGCGTTTTAACACTCAAAGTTTGGTATAAACAAAGCTAAAGACAGGGAGGGTTTGGCTCAACAGGGTCAGATCCTCCCTGCTTCTTTGGGCTTGAATAGCAATGCTTTAAATGAGGAAAGCAAAAGTTTAATTCCATTTTAAGGACTATTTAGGCGGTTTTGAGGCGTATCAGCTAAACCTTTGTGGACATCATCTGCAAGTTGATCTACATTTACTCACAAAACGCTCAAATTACATCATGCAGTTTATTAAACACTCCATCCTGCCTTCAGGGCTTTTGCTGCTTGCACTTCTGTTGTTGGTACCTTCCTGTAAAAACAAGGATACTGAACCAGTTCAGGAAGAAAATTTGGTGAGCCAGCATCCCAACAATGTCACGTACGATTGGAACGAACTTTTTCTGGAGATCGAACGCTATGCAGCCGGGTATCGTCCTGGCCCGGCGCCGCGAGCCATTGCCTATTTAGGATTGGCAGACTACGAAGGTTGCCTGGCAGGAATGCCTGGTTACAACTCTATCGCGAGTTTATATGCAGGGCTAAACATTCCTCAGATTGATGAAAGCAAGCAATATCACTGGCCTTCGGTCATAAATGGATGCCGGGCTTACCTGATGCCGCGCTTCTTTACGAATGCCACGCCACAGCAAGTTACCGACATGGCTTCTCTGGAGTCCTTTTACGATGACCGCGCCAGAGAAGAGGTAGGTTCCGAGGTTTGGAATCGCTCCAAAGAATATGGCCAGGCTGTTGCTGCTGCCGTTTGGGAATACTCCAAGTCTGATGTTGTAGGACATAATCACTTTCTTGATCCTTTCCAGGGCTATAACTGGCAGGAGCATTATACAAAAGATGGCGATTGGAAGCCTACCTTCCCTGGACCTGGAAAGCCCATGGGAGCTGTTTGGGGCAATGCTCGTGCTTTTGCTATCAATGAAGCTGATAAAATTTGTCGTAAACCGCTGACATACAGCAGCAGCACCACCTCCGATCTGTACTCTCAGGCATTGGAAGTTTATGCCCAGAATACTCCTACACTTTCCTATGAAGACGAATGGGTAGGAGAGTTTTGGAGCGATGATCTTGTGGATCTAACTTTCAGCCCCGGACCTCGCTGGCTGGCGGTAGGCAATCAGGTGCTCAAACTCGAGGAAAGCAATTTGGAAACGGCTGTTTTCATGACGGTTAAGATGGGTTTTGCCTTGAATGATGCCGCAGTTGGATGCTGGAAGTCAAAATACCACTACAATGTTGAGCGTCCTCAAACCTACATCAACCGTGTGATTGACCCAAGCTGGAAACCGGCATTGTTTAATCCGCTCACAGGAGAAGAAGGGGTTACTCCTTCATTCCCGGCTTACCCTTCCGGTCACTCTACCATGGGTGCTGCAGGAGCGGAGATCCTGGGTGATATTTTTGGTTATGCCTATTCCATGACCGATCGCTGCCATGAAAACCGCACGGAATTTGAAGGTGTTCCGCGCACCTTTGGCAGTTTCTTTGAAATGGCTCAGGAAAATGCGTGGTCGCGAGTACCACTGGGTGTTCACTTCCGCATGGATTGCGAGGAAGGTGTGCGCTTTGGTACCGTCATTGGAAGAAAAGTGAATGATCTCCCCTGGAAGGATTAACAAAAGGAACAAACACTATTCAGCAAAGCCATTGTGGCTCTTTGCCGAACACAGGGCGCGAAGGCTATTAGAGCCCTTCGCGCCCTTTTTTAGCCTGCAAGTTCAACATCTATTCTTCCTGTTGTAATGTTGTCAAAATTGAACATATTCTGGTTACCAATGCTTGTCCTGGCTTGTCAGAACAGTCCTGAAGTTAGGATAGAACGGTATGAAACCGGACAGATTTCCCGAAAATCTACCATCATTAACGGAAAAAAAGAAGGGCTGATGACCGACTATTACAATGACGGCAGCTTGATGGCACAACGATTTTTCCATAATGGAGAACAGGAGGGTAGAACGCTGATATTTTATCCAAGTGGGAAAATCAAGGAAGTACAGCATTACCAACACGGCAATAAAGAAGGTGGCGACACCTTATGGTACGAAAGTGGTCAGGTTCAATTCGTTTCTACCCTTAAGTCAGACAAACTTCATGGACACCTGCGCAAGTGGGACCCGGAAGGCCGTCTTATTTACGAGGCAAGATATGAAATGGATACACTGGTGGAAGTGCAAGGCCAGCCCATTCACAGGCAAACCTCTGCAGCCGCCCCCTCCAGCATATTGAAAAAGACAGAGTAACAGAACTCGAAAATCGCCGATCATATCCTCTCCGGCCATCTTCCCGGGGTGCTCGGCGCTCCGCTTTGCTCCAGTTGTCGGCCCAGGACATCCAGTTCGCGCTCCAGGGTTTTGAGGGCCTCCAGCAACGGATTGAACTGCTTGACGGCTATCCGGTAATTTTCTTCAAAAGTTTGGGTAGGGGCGCTGGTAGAATTCCACATGCCGTAAATGATCAGACCCACGCGGTCGTTGAGCGAAGGGCTGGTTTCAAACTCCCTGCGTGCCCGTGTAACGTCGCCATTGAGTTGCAGGCCCAGCTGATTGAGCTGATTTTTAAGGTCGTAACTCTTTTTCAAAACATCTTTGGGCGCAGCAGGCATATCCAGTATGGCTTGCTGATAATGCCCCAGGCGGGTGTTGAGCTCTCCGTGT
>JADZFI010000202.1 GCA_020850025.1 Saprospiraceae bacterium | reverse complement strand
TCCCATCATTGATGTGCCCAATGCCGTGTACGGCACCCAACATTTCCGCAAGGGCGCCGACGCCAAGGTGCGCGCCGCATGGGCAGCGCTGAAAAGTCTGGGCTCCAAAAACATCAAAATTGCGGTCATTGATACCGGCTTTGCCACCGATCACCCTGCGCTGCGCGGCGACGGTACCAAGATTCGCAACTCCTTCAATGCCGCCAACCGCACCGCCGATGTTTCTCCCTGGTTCCAGGCTTCCAACGGCTCCTGGGGAGTATTCAGCCACGGTACTTCTTGCGCAGCGGTGGCAGCGGGCGCGCTGGATGCTCAGGGCGTACTGGGTGCAGCGCCGAATGCCCGCATCATCCCCATCAAGCTCGATGTGCTGTCGGACGATGCCATCCAGAAGGCCTTTGAACATGCCCTGCTGAACGGCGCCGACATCATTTCCTGCAGCCTGGGCTTCCCCAAGCCGGTGCCTTTGTCCACCTATGTATCCAACTACATCAGTCGGGTGGCCCGGGATGGCCGCAACGGCAAGGGCCTGCCAATCTTCATCGCTGCCGGCAACGCCAATCCGGCGTCCAACAACCTGCCGCGCCCGGTGAGCGATTTTGCCGCACACCCGGAAGTGATGTGCATTACGGCGTCCAACAGCCTCGACGAGTCCTCCAGTTATACTTTTTACGGCCCGAATGCCTTTTTGTGCGCCCCCTCCAACGGCAACGACGGTGTGGGCATCACCACGGCTACCGTGAGCGCCTCTGGCGGCTCGCTGGTGCACGGGTACACCAGCCGCTTCGGGGGAACTTCCAGCGCCACACCCCTGACGGCAGGCGTTTGTGCCCTGATGCTTTCGGCCAATCCGAACCTGACGCTGACAGAGATCAAAGACATCCTGCGCCGTTCCGCCGATAAGATTGGCAGCGGATACGATGGCAACGGTCGCTCCACCAAGCTGGGTTACGGCCGACTCAATGCCCTGCGCGCCGTGCAAATGGCAATGGGCCAAAGTGGCAACACAGGAGGCTCCGGAACGGGGTCTGCCGGGGTGCCTACGGGCGGACAGGCCGGAGGTAATCAAACGGCCAGCCAGCGCGGCAAAGTGACCTCCAAATTCCTCAATGTGCGCAGCGGGCCGAGCACTTCCAACCCCAAGGTGGGAGAGCTTAATCAGGGGGATATCGTGAACTTGTTTGAAAAAACGGGCGGCTTCTGGAAAATTGGCACGAACCAGTTTGTAAGCGCTGATTATATCCAGGTGATTGCCAACAACGGCGCTCCTGCGCCGGGTGTGCGAAAGGGCAAAGTAACCTCGTCGTTCCTCAACGTGCGCACAGGCCCCTCCACCTCCAACGCCAAGGTAGGCGAACTCAAACAAGGCGCCCTGGTGACCATCTTTGAAACCAGCAGCAACGGCTGGCACCGCATCGGGGATGCCAGATGGGTGATCGGGACGAATATTCAGGAGGTGTAGACGGTAGACGGCCTACGGTGGACGGGTGCTGGGAGCGAACTCTTTTTACCTGAAAAATTACGGCTATGGAAGAGAAACAATACGTACTGGGTACCGAGCGTGCCGAATTACACCGATTGGGTTTGCAGCATCAGGTTTGGGCGGCAGAAGCCCGGAGGGGCTGGGAGCTGGGCGGATTCCGAAACGGTCATACCCTGCTGGATCTGGGCTGCGGGCAGGGGTTCTGCACCGTGGAACTGGCCTATCTGGCCGGAGATAAAGGCAAAGTGATTGGGGTAGATTTTGCCGCCAATCACACAGATTTTTTGCAAAAACAGTCGGACCTGCACGGGCTAAACATCTCCGTGCAGCATAGTTCTTTTGAAAACATGCAACTGGCGCCCAACAGCCTCGACGGCGCCTTTTCCCGCTGGGCCTTGGCCTGGGTATCCGATCCGGAGGCCGTGATCGCCAAGGTCAAAACGGCTCTGAAGCCCGGGGGGCGGTTTGTGATTCAGGAGTATTTCCACTGGCCGGGCCAACGGAGCTTACCTGGCAATGGCCTAATTCTTTCCTGCATATTTACCTGCCCAAGATTGCAGAACGCGGCTTTCTCACTGCTGATGAAGTGACTGCCGCGCTTGCCGATCTGGAGGCGCTAACGGCCATACCGGAAGCGCGTATTCTGTGCCCGGTGGTGATGGAAGTGGTGCTGGAGGCCTGAGAAAGCAAATATAGGTCTGCTATAGCTTTGATTTCAATCCCCCAATACCACCTTACCCGTAAACCGGCCTGCCTGTACCACGTAAACCCCTTTGGGCAGATGCCCTATATGAAGCAAATCCGATTCCTGATCTATGGTTTGTTGATACACGGGGCGTCCGGACAAATCTGACACCCGCACCAGCAGAGGAAACGCCGGTGCATTAGAGGCTTGAAAAGCCAGCTGAAATGCGTGTGCCACCGGGTTGGGGAATACTGCCACCGCCAGGTCTTCATGCTGCTGTATGTCCAATGTCGGGTTTGCTTCAATGGCTCCGATGGAAGGCGGGTTGGCAAATGTTTGCTGCAGAAAATCAAACGTAAGCGCGCTTATGGGCCATCCACTGCCGGCTGCCGGACTGTTGGAGGGAATGGAAAAATTGTTGTTGGCGGGATCGGTCAGCATGGGATCCAGATTTAACACCTGATTGGTTTCGATCACCGGAATATCCGGACCATTCCAATTGGCGTTGTCCAGATGATACCAGAGGTTGTTGGAAAAGGTGAAGGTTTCAGGGGCTGTATTCGGGCCTATATTCGTAATCACTGGATTGGCGTTGGATACGACAACAATGTTGTTGCGGAACCAGTTGTCGCCACAAGGTAGGAAGCGGTTGGGGTCTACGGTTTCCTGCAAAATCCGCATAGCCCACTTATCTGGCTGGTAAATAGTATTGTTGGCTACATCAACTTCCACCGCTCCCACATAGGCCACCGGCGCCAGGGAACCGATGATGATGTTGGCATAAACCTGCACCCTTGCCGCTTCAAAATGGGCCGTGTCGGGGCGAAAAAACTGGAGCCCGGTGCTACCGCCGAGATTCAGGGTGCGTTGGCCGCAGTTTTGGAAAAATTGGCCTCTATCCGCAGGTGTTCACTGCCGCCTTTGCACTGGATGGCATTTGCGCCCATATCTTGAAAATGGCAACCGGATATTTTGCCATAATGACAGCCCACCATATCTATACCGCTGCCGCCGCCTGCTCCATTTTGAAACAAACAATTCCGTACTACAAAGGAATCAAGCCCCGACAATTTTAATAAGTCATTGTTGCCGCTCGCTGACATATCCCGGAAAATACAGTCCTCAAAAATGACGTGGTGTGCGGGGGTGTCGTAGGTGCCGCCATCGTCGGTGTTCACGCCGTTGGCTGTTTGATGCTGAAAAATCAGCCCGAAAATATGCAGGTAAGCCGGTTCGATGAACTGAATGGCATTGCCGCCGCCCTCAAAAATGACGGTGGCGCCGGGAGCGTTTTTGATGGTAATCCATTGATCCTGTGTGCCTTTCAGGTTGATAATAGTGAGTCCTCCCGCGTAGACGCCCTCGTGCAGGAGCAGAGTGTCGCCGGGTTGTGCCACGTTGGCAGCGACCGTCAGGTTAGCATAGGGCTGCCCGCTTCCAATGTGCAGGGTAGCGGCTTGCAGTGGAAGGCACAGGGGGAATAAAAAGGGGATGATATTTTTCATGGAGATAGATTTGTGCTGGATAGGTTTTGAAGAATGCTATTCCGAACGCCGGATAATCAATCTGGCGGATAAAACGCAATAACGTTTGCCTTGCGTTTACCCCACGATTCAATTCCTTTTTTCAACAGCGCTTTCTACCTCCGTTTCCGGCACTGGTTTATGATCAAAGCTCAACACCTCTTTAAGCAGCCATTGCCCGTTTACCAGTAAATACAAATGGGTGAACTTCGCCCTGCCGGTATGAACATCCGCTTTGTCTTTTTCCCTTCTGTAGAAGTCGTGAATTCCGCTTTGAATAGCTCCATACAATACGCCGTTGTCGTACATCGGATATACCTCCAGGCTTTCTTCGACCACCTTTCTTATGGGCTTTGTCCCGGTATTTGAGCAGATGTATTTTTTGGTTTTTTCTAAAAAAATATCCCTGTTTTGAACGCCGCCCTGGTCGTGATAAAACAC
>JADZFI010000201.1 GCA_020850025.1 Saprospiraceae bacterium | reverse complement strand
TAGTTCTACCGCAGAGGCGGGGAGACGCAGAGGTTTTGATAATCAATGATATACACCTCAGCGTCTCTCCGACTCTGCGGTAGAATTTACTTATGAGACACCCTCTTTGAGCCTGCGCGTCTTAGTGCCTTTGTGCCCTCCGTGCCTTACCTGACGTTTTGGCGGTTCCAGGTCCACTATTCTGCCAAAACCAGCCTTTTTTTTAAGATGGCAGGCTGTTTGTCTTATCCTCGGATGAACGGGATGAATTAATTTGTTGTCAGTTTGACACAATACAAGATTTATTGCCGGAACTTTTCTGGATATTTCCCATGTTTGCATGGTAGGATTCGCTAAAGTTTTTCAGAGCCCCTGATAATGAGGCATTCCATCTTTTACTCCCCACCCGTTCTATCTGATATGTTTGATAATTATTTGATGACGCAGCAATCTGACGACGAGCCTGATTTTGTGCCGCTTTTCTCGCTGGAAGAAGACGATGAGAAGGCAGGAGAGGTGTTTCCTGACACCGTACCCCTCCTTCCGCTAAAAAATACGGTTTTGTTCCCCGGCATTGTCACCCCCATTACGGTGGGCCGTGATAAAAGCATCCGGGCTGTTCAGCGGGCCTATGAGGGCGACCGCTACATTGGCGTGCTTTCGCAAAAAGACCTGAAAATTGAATCGCCTTCCGCGCGCGATCTGTACCGAGTAGGTACTGTAGCACGCATCCTGAAACTGTTGAAAATGCCTGATGGCTCTACCACGGCCATTCTGCAGGGAAGAAAACGTTTTCACCTGGACAGCCTGACACAGGAAGACCCCTACATGGAGGGGCAGATCAGTACGCTGGAATACGACCAGCCAAAAAACAAACTCGAATTTCGTGCGCTCATCAGCAGCGTGCGCGATGCCGCCCGGCAGATCATTGAGTTGTCGCCCCAGATACCCTCTGAGGCGGTGGTGATGTTGAAAAACATCAACAACGACAACTTTTTGCTCAATTTCATTGCCTCCAACCTGGGTATTCCGGTCAACCAAAAACAGGGTATCCTGGAAATCAACAACCTGAAGGACAAGGCAAGCGCCATTCTTCAGCACATGGATTCTGAACTCCAGTTGCTGGAACTGAAAGACCAGATTGAGTCGAAGGTACGGGTGGATATTGAAAAACAACAGCGCGATTACTACCTCAATCAACAACTTAAAACCATTCAGGAAGAGTTGGGGCACAACCCGCAGGAGGAAGAAATTGAAGCGCTGGTGCGCAGAGCCAAAAAGAAAAAATGGCCACAGCACGTGGAAGATGCCTTCAACCGGGAGATCAACAAGATCCGGCGGGTGAATCCGCAAATTGCGGAATATGGCATAGGCCTCACCTATCTGGAAACCCTGCTGGATTTGCCCTGGCAGGAATACACCAAGGATCAGTTCGACCTGAAAAAGGTAAAACAAGTGCTGGACAAAGACCATTACGGTCTTACCAAGGTGAAAGAGCGCATCCTGGAACACCTGGCCGTGCTCAAGCTGAAAGGCGATATGAAAGCGCCCATCCTGTGCCTCGTAGGGCCTCCGGGGGTGGGTAAAACCTCCCTGGGTTCCAGCATTGCACGTGCGCTCAAGCGCAAATACGTACGCATGAGCCTGGGCGGCCTGCACGACGAAGCAGAGATTCGCGGTCACCGCAAAACCTATATCGGCGCATTGCCGGGCAGGATCATACAGTCGTTGAAAAAATCCAAATCCAGCAACCCGGTCTTTATCCTCGATGAAATTGACAAGGTGGGCAAGGATTTCCGTGGCGACCCATCCTCCGCACTGCTCGAAGTGCTGGACCCTGAACAAAACACCACCTTCTACGACAACTATCTGGAACTGGAAGTGGATCTGTCGAAAGTGCTGTTCATTGCCACGGCCAACAACCTCAGCACCATTCAGCCGGCCCTGCTCGACCGGATGGAGTTGATTGAAATTGCAGGATATTCGCTGGAAGAAAAAATCCAGATTGCCAAACAGCATCTGGTGCCGCTGCAACGCAAGGAACACGGTCTGAAACCCGCACAGGTTAAAATTACCGACAAGGCGCTGGAAAAAATCGTAGACAGCTATACCGCCGAAAGCGGAGTGCGGAATTTTTCCCGCGAAATTGGCTCTGTGATGCGCTCTGTAGCCAAAAAAGTGGCCATGGAAGAGCCCTATGAGGTGACCATCAAACCAGAACATCTGCACGATATTCTGGGTCCCACCAAGTTCGACTCGGAGGTGTACAAGGAAAAACAGAATGCCGGCGTTGCCATCGGACTGGCCTGGACTTCCGTAGGTGGTGAAATTCTGTTCATCGAGGTAAGCCTCAACAAAGGATCCGGCCGACTGCAGCTGACCGGCAACCTGGGCGAAGTAATGAAAGAAAGCGCCAGCACGGCATTGAGCTATATAAAGGCCCATGCTGACCAGTTGGGCATTGATTATGAAGCGTTTGAAAAGAACGACATTCACGTGCACATCCCGGAAGGCGCCATCCCCAAAGACGGCCCGTCTGCAGGTGTCACCATGCTCTCTGCCATTACCTCAGCCTTTACCGGTAAAGCCCTGAAGCCTTATCTGGCCATGACCGGCGAAATTACCCTGCGTGGCAAAGTGCTACCTGTTGGAGGCATCAAGGAGAAGATCCTGGCTGCCAAACGCGCCGGCATCAAAGAGGTGATCCTTTGCAAAGACAACCGCAAACACGTGGAAGAAATTGAAAAGGAATACATCAAAGGCCTTCAGTTCCACTATGTAGACCGCATGGAGGAAGTGCTGGACCTGGCCATCGGCTTAAAAAAAACAGGCAAATCCGCTGAAAACGGAGCCGTTAAAAAGGGTAAGAAACTGGCTGAGGCGTAGGGGGGACGTTGGACTATTGGACATTGGACATTAACCACCTCACTCCACTTTCACCCTTGACGTTTCGCTCTCCGAACCGGTGTCGCGTCTGCGTGCGCTTTTGAGTTCCGTGTTGCCAAACCGGTAGCTGAAAGTCAGGCGTGCATTGCGGGTATCGTTGCGTTGCAGGAAGTTAAGTTCAATGTTTTCATAATTCACGTAAACATCCGAGAACTGGGTATAAAACAGGTCGTTCAAAGAAAGC
>JADZFI010000200.1 GCA_020850025.1 Saprospiraceae bacterium | reverse complement strand
GGAGCAAGTCCATTATGGCTTGGAACAGTATCTATTTGCAACTCGAAATTCATTTTAACAACAGAATCACTGAATTCAAAAGATTTGATTGACACAGTTTTCTGAACACTCCCAGTGGAAGAAGTCCCCACACAATAGCCCATTCTGCACAATAACTCATTCACTTGCTAATCGCGCCTGACATTAGAGATTTTTCACAGTATTCTAATCACCACGTCTCCCACATTCCCCACATTAATCACATTCCCCACATTAATTAACCGCTTCCACCCCAACAATTTCAGGGATTTTGCTTTGAATGGCTTCCTGTATGCCTGCACGCAGGGTCATGCCCGACATGGAGCATGATTGACACATCCCCATCCAGCGGATCTTGACATGCATATCGTCGGTTACTTCCACAAGTTCTACGTCGCCGCCGTCAATGCGCAGGTGCGGGCGAACGGTATCAAGGGCCGCTTCAATTCGTTCGTTCAGGATGCTCTTATCTGCTGTTTCAGTCATTATATAACAATTTGAGGCAAAAGTATGAATAATTGTTTGCTAAATGTAATAAACGGTTTTTGCCTTAAAAGGTTGGAATTTAAGAGAGAGTGAAAAAAAACGGGTGCGACTGGTTTCCCCAATCGCACCCGTGATATTGTTGACAGGTGGCTTAAACCTTAGTTCTTGCCTCCAGCCGGTTTTTTCTCGCGTTTTTCTACTTTCTCAATCACAATGCTGGTAGGTCCGGCAGTGATCTTGAACTCGGTGCGGCGATTCACCTGGTGCTCCTCTTCGGTGCACTCTACGCCGTTGGTGCATTTATTCTGGAGCTGTTTTTCACCATAACCTTTGGCCACAATACGGTCGGCAGCAATGCCTTTGGCAACGATCCATGCTACGGCGCTGTTGGCACGGCGCTGAGACAAATCCTCGTTGTAGTTGTCGTTACCGCGCGCATCGGTGTGAGAAGACAATTCGATCTTCATCTCCGGGTATTGCTTCATCAGATCTACCACACTTTGGAGATCCGGTTCAGCATCCGGGCGGATGTCTGCTTTGTCGTAATCGTACAGGATGTTATCCAAACGAATTGGCTCGTTGATGCGGAGCGTATCGTATTCAGGCTCGCGTTTCAGCAAGCGCAGGGTAAGCTTTTTCTCTACCGTGGTCGTTTTCTTAACGCCTTTGGTTTCGTATGCCAGTGTGTCGGGCTTGTATCCTTCCGCATTGGCAATGATCAGGTAAGAGCGGTCCGGCTGAAGGGTGAAAGGAAATTCGTTGGAGGCCAGGTTGGTTTTTTCATCCACCGGCATCGCTTTTTTCTCCGTTACATCCAGCAAGGTCACCACAGCGCCTTTTAACGGCGGATTTTCCTTCAGGTTCTCTTTTTTAAGGCGTACACGGAAGGTTTTGGCTACCAGTTCCACCTTGATACGCTCGAGTTCCCAAGCGTAGATATCATCGCAGCAGGTTTTGCTTTTCAGGTTGTTCGGGCCTGGGCGATTGCTTTGGAGGAAGCCGGAAAAGCCGTCGGCTGAACGGGAGTAGTGGAGATCATCCAGGCTGGTGTTGATGCCCATGGGCATCAGTTTAGGCTCGCTCCATACGGAGCCGTTCCACTGAGATTCGTACACATCATAACCGCCGATATTCGGGCGACCATTGGAGCTGAAATACAACTTGCCGTCCTGATAGAAAGGAGAAGCCTCATCACCTTCAGAATTGACAACTTCACCCAGATTCACCGGCAATCCGAATACGCCTTCTCCTTTTTTGGTGGCGTAGTAAAGGTCAAAACCGCCTTTGCCGCCAGGCATATTGGCCACGAAGAAGAGCACTTTTTCACCAAAAAGTTCGCCTTCACAAGGGTGTTTGGCAATGAAATCGCCATTTACACCGGTGGCTTCATTGGCGCCGCCCCAGCCATCTGCGCCTTTTTGCGACACAAAGATCTTGCTGGTGCCGATGTCCGGGCCTTTTTCGGTGAGTTCAACACGGGTAAAGTACATTGTCTTTCCATCAGCAGAAATGCTCACATTGCCCTGGTGCCAGCCTTCACGGTTGATTTGGGTGCCCAGGGGCTCAGGTTCGCCATATTCAGCGCCCGACTTGGTGGTGGTGTACACTTTTGTATGCCAGTCGCCTTCTTTACCATTCAAAACGATCACTTCTTTGGAGCGCATGGAGGTGAAGTACAATTCACCGTTGCTGTAAGAAGGGGAACCATCGGTTTGAGGGTTGTTGGCTGTTTTACCCAGGTTGGCGATGATCAGGTTTTCAGGCTGTTTCATTTTGCGGGCCAACTCGCAGCCAGCAATTTCAAGTTTCGCCTTTTTCTTCATGTTTTCATCAGCGCCATTTTCAATGTACTGGTTGAACATATCTGTAGCCTCGGCATATTTGCCGTTGTACTTCATGCTCAGGGCCAGCCAGTATTTCAGCTCGGTGAATTCCAGTTTGCGGTCGCGATTTACCAGGCGGGTAAAGCCCTTTTCAGCTTTTTCATAATCGCGCAGGTCGAAGTTAAGCTTGGCCACCTTTGCCTGGGTTTGTTTGTCGGTCTTGTTGTCTGCGAGGTACTTTTCATAAAGTTCCACAGCAGCATACGGGTTGCCGTTGGCTTCAGCTTCCTGGGCCGATTTCAGGTTGGCTTCAGGAGTGGAACGGTTGAGAGGCTGGGCCTGGAGGCCAACGGTCAACAAAGCGGCGCCTATTAGGAGTGCAATGTGTTTTTTCATCATATACCGGCGGCTATTTTGCCGAATTGGTTGCTTGTTTAGGAATAAAGGTGGAATGAGAGGTTGTTTGATCAGAACCGCGGGCAAAGCACCTTGGTTTTGATCTTGGCCGGTTTGTAGATCTTCACGATATAATTGGCAGCGATCTCAAAACCGCCACGGTAATTACTTACCGCATTCAGATCGCTTACATTCAGGTCGTAGGCCAAACCCACCCTAAGGTTTTTGTATCGGGCGCCCAACATGGGGTAAACGGCGTCGCCGCCAGTGAGGCGGTAACCCACCCCGAAGTTCAGGTCTATGTCTTTCTCTGCATTGAAAACATAGGAACCCAGTGCCTGAAGGCTGATCTCGTCGGCGCCACTCATGGTTTGGTACATGAAAGATGGGCCAACACTGAATTTGTCGTTGACTTTGATGTTGAACAAACCGGTTACAACTGAGCGACGGGCAATCTCGTCGTTGCTGGAGGAGCCGCCTGTGTTGGTACCGCCAGTTCCTCCACTGGTGACCAATCCATACCGACCTTTACCGATGTGGTACATGGCATAGCCGATGCTCATATCCATGCGCTTGTTCAGCTTGGCACGGAGGGTCACGCCTCCGTCAATGTCGCTCCAGTCGGACTTTGCCTCTGTAGCATTCAGGAAATCAACCTGTGCGCCCGTGTTGTAGCCGCCGGTTGGGGTTGGATTGAGGAACCCTTCTTCAAACTGCAGTCTGGTTGGATCCAGGCGCCGTCCTGCCTGGCCGTATTGTGCGCCGATGGTCAGGTAAGCTTTACCTTTTTTGTCCAGTGAAAGGTGATAGGAAGCACCCAGTTTGGCTGCGGTATGTGTCAGACCGCCATCGCCGGCTTTGTCGGAGAAGAACACCAGTCCGACTCCCACCCAGTCGCGCTTGCGGAAACCGGTGATGATGGGGGCGTCTACCCACAAGGAAGGTGTTTTATACTGTCCTTTACTGCCAATCACACTGGCCCACTGTCCGCGGTAAATCCCGCCAATGCGCACGGTTCCCTCAAATGCGCCGATGTTGGCCGGGTTGAGGGTCATGGGCGACATATTGTACTGGGAGAAGTGGATGTCCTGGGCATTGAGGGCGGAGAAGCTCCAACAGGCTGCAAGAAGGAATAGTAGTTTTCTAACGTGCATAATCGTTGATATTGGACTGATTGACATTGGATTTTAGATAAAATTGACTCGATTTTGTGCTTTATGGCTGCTTTAGGGCATCTTCAGATCACTTCAAACCTCGGTCAATTTTGGCGACAGGAGTAGTTTCCCGGCGAAATGTAGAGCAAAATACAGATTCCATGCCCAAGCAAGGCAAGGCTTTTTCTGAAAAAATTGGATTTTAGCTTTTAAGTGGCATTTCAGGGCATTTATCCCTGAGAATTGATGGAGCTGGAAATGGCTGAAACATCCTGGTCTTGCATACAGCGGAAATGACCTTTCGGGCATTGGGTATGTCCTATTTTTGAACATGGTCTGCACGCCAGATCCCTTACTTCCATTGACGTGTTTTGCTGCATACCGGTTGGGTAAAACGGATACATGCCAAAAGCAGGAACGGTGCTTCCCCAGATGGATATTATGGGTTTTCTCAGCGCGGCGGCCATGTGCATTAGTCCGGTATCGTGTGTGATCACCTTTTCTGCCAATTGTGCTGCGAGTGCAGATTGGTGCAGGCTCAGGCGGCCGCAAAGATTGGTGACGTGCGGACCGCAGGCTGCTGCAATGCGTTGGCCTTCCTCTGCTTCGGCATTTCCGCCCAGTAACACCACTGAATGCCGCAGGGATTGGCAAATGGCGATGATTTTGGCTTCCGGTAGTCGCTTGGTGGCATGGGTAGCGCCAATAGCAAAGGCAACGAATGGGGTAGGGGGCATCAGGCCTTGCGGCAGCGAAACATCAGGTGGTATGAAATAATCCAGGCCTTCTCCGTCGTATTGCACACCCAGGTGTTTTACGGTATCCATGTAACGGTCCACAATGTGCCGGTTGGGGAGCAGATTCCAGCCGGTATTCACCAGGAGCCATTTTTCCAGATTGAGTTTGTTGAAGGAGCGAGCCGTCCTGCCGAGGGACATTTTCAATCGGAAACTCCGCAGGTTATGGTTCAGGTCAATGATCCAGTCGTAACGTTCCGACTTCAATTGGTGGATAAGCTCCGCTTCCGGATCCTTGTCAAAGGTGTGCACCTGGTTGCAATATGGATTCGACTCCAGGATAGCCGCAAATGGCTTTTTGGTGAGATAATGTACATCGGCATCAAGTTGCTTTTTCAGGCAACGTACAACCGGCGTGGTGAGAACAATATCGCCAATGGAAGAAAATCGGAGTACCAGTATTTTCAAAGCAAGATCTGGGCGATGAGGTTAAGATGGACGCTTGTGAATACAACTATTTTGGAGCAAACGGGATGGAAACAAATTAGGCCTCGCAGGGGCCCAACATTTTTGCCAGTGCAAGGAATGTCAGGCCTCTCCGAGGCCTAATAATCAGGAATATTGGATTCTGCCTGTTCTTAGAGTCTGCCCATGGCGCCTGCCAATGCAGTGAACTGGAAGGGCCATGCTACCCATACCCATTCCGGAAGCCAAATCAGCAAGGCGATCATGCCGATGGTGCTGATGATGAACATGATCCAGTCTCTGCCAGGGTTATTGACGTATTCTTCGTTCTTTTTCATGTTGTGCGATTCTTGATTTGATGGGCAAAAGTAAAAACGTTTTGGAAAACCAGGATTAAATTGGAATAATTTGGATCGGGTTCAAATTTGATGAGTGTACTTTCCGGCAATTTTTTTCCTTTGCACCCATGATTCAAGTATTTGTAACCGGCGGCACTTTCGACAAGGAATACAATTATCTCACCGGAGAGCTCTTTTTCAAGGATACCCACCTGAATGAAATGTTCCAGTTGGGAAGATGCGGTGTTGAAATAGACATTCGCACCCTGATGATGGTGGACTCCCTGGAGATGCGCGACGAGGATCGGGCATTGATCGTTCACAGTTGCGCCAGAAATCCGTCAAAACGGATTCTTATTACCCATGGAACCGATCGGATGGTGGAAACCGCACGCCATCTTGCCGAAGCGGATATCAAGGATAAAACGATTGTACTTACCGGGGCTATGATCCCTTACGCGTTTGGAACCTCCTCTGATGGTTTTTTCAATTTGGGGAGCGCTATGGCTTTCGCCCAAGTACTCCCTCCTGGTGTTTATGTAGTGATGAATGGTCGGTACTTCAACTGGGACCGGGTGCGGAAAAACCGTCAAACAGGCATGTTTGAAGAAATCATAGAGGATCAGGATCAGGTTGCTATTTGATCTGAGGTTATTGCTCGGCTAAAAATGCCAGGTTGCCGCCAAAGATGATCATATACATCGCGGCACTGATCAGCGGCGCCACTATGCTGATGGCCATTACATGGAAATACTTTTTGGGCACTTTTGAACGTTCCATTAGTTCTGAAATCAACGCTATCAGCAATACAGCGGATACGATGGCCGTTATAATCAGCGTTAATAGGGTAGCGATGTAGTCGTTCATCAGCCACAACCCTAGCCAGATGACCAATTCCAGTAAAAAAATCTCCAGTAAGGATAGTCGAAACATCTTTGTCTGATGGATATTAGTATGAAAAAGAACCTTTTGTTGCTTTTATTCACCTGCTTTTCCAATGCTTTTATGCTCTTCGGTCAACAAACCGATCAGGAAAGTGGGCCGCCAAGTTCTGAAGCCGAATTTGAGCGTCAGTACCAGGAAAACATCCGCAAAGAAGTGCTAAACGGGGTATATATTCCGAAAAATCTGGACGATGCCATGCTTGAATTAGACAAACGGGTTAGTCCGGAGTCCAGAGAAAAATTCAAACAGATTCCGGAAGACAGCGTATGTATGGTCATGCACCATCGTTTGGGGCAATGGATGATTTTAAATTGGGGCTTTTATGGTGGCTCCAGGCTGTCACACTATCTGCGGAGCGCAGGGGTTACTTTCCCTGACGATATGGCTGATTTTCTGATATTGGCCTATCACCGTCGACAAAATGCCAAGCCTGTTGCCATTCGCGAATTGGCCACGGAGTTTAAGGAAAAGCGCAAAAAGGAGTATGAGGAGAAAAAGAAAAACAGGAAGGTGATTCACGAAGAAGTCCGGAAAAGGAATTGATACGGGCCACCCTAAAAAAGATAAGCCACCTCGCTATTACACGGGGTGGCTTATGCTTAATTAATGTGTGTGTAGTTTGTTCATAGCGGTATGGTACCGCCCATACTGTTACGCAAACCCGAAATATCGGTCAGCGATTTCTTTGTGTCTTTGCCTCCCTCCACCTTGCTCAATTCGGACTTGTTTAAAACATTGAGTTGGGACTCTAAATCCTCCAGGGAGATGTTTTTCTTTTCCTGCCCGTTTTGAAGGCGATCCTCCCTTTTTTTGAAAGCCGAGAACATGTTGATAGAAGCTTGTAGGAATACTTAAGGTGAAATTCAGGTCAAAGGTAAACATTTTTTTTTACCATACAAGACAGCGGTGTAAAAATTGAAAAAACGGTCGGTTATCTGTCAGTTTCGGCGGTGTTCGGCAAGTGAATGGTGCTTTTATCAAGCTGTTAGAGTGAAAATCAGGAGAAATTCAGGAGGGGGGCAGAACATTACATATGTGTGAATGAGAGTGATAATAACACTTTTTATTTTTTTTGTTGAAGTATTTTTCATAAACATTTAACAAGATCACATGTTTGATGACCTTTGTGGGAAACAAGCAAGCTTCCATGGCGATTTACTCCATCCGGGATTTGGAGAAACTGACGGGCATAAAGGCCCACACTATCCGCATATGGGAACAACGGTATGGCTTGATTACGCCGGCTC